>DASUTW010000210.1:0-11001 GCA_036374395.1 Actinomycetota bacterium | reverse complement strand
TCACCGCCCTGCTCGCCTCCTCCTCGCGCAGCCGGACGAAGGCGACTTGCCTCGAGATGGGCCTCCCGGAGAGACTTGCCGTCCGGAAGCAAGCCTGAGGAGCGCGCGTGGCTCAAGGAACGATCAAGACGTACGACCGCGGGAGCCGCACCGGATCCCTGCTGCTCGACGACGAGACCGAGGTCGAGATCGATCCCACGTCGATGGAGGGATCGGGGATCCGGTACCTGCGGATCGGGCAGCGCGTGAAGTTCGATCTCGCGGAGGAGTCCGGGAGAAAGCTGGCCCGGACGCTCCGGATCGTCACCTTCGCCGAGTAACCTTCCGCGTCGCCTTCCTGCGTCTCGGCGCGGCGGCCTTCAGGAACCCGCGGCCCGGACGGAACGTCGGCTTCACCGTGGCGGGGATCCTCACCGCCTCGCCCGTGTGCGGGTTTCGGCCCACGCGCGCCGCTCGGCGCACCCGCTCGAACGTCCCGAAGTCGGCCAGCGTGACGCGACCGCCCTTGGCCACCGTCGTACGGACGACGTCGAGCATCGCGTTGACGACCCTCGCCACGTCCTTCCGCTCCAGGTCCGTCCGGGACACCAGCTCGTGCACCAGGTCCGTCTTGTTCACGGCTCCTCCGATCGATCGCCCCGCCGCGATGCTACGCCGCGGAGAGCGCTTCCGGAAGAACGAGCTCGCTCGGCTCGCGAGGGGCCCGGCCGAGATGGGCGCGGCGGCCCGGGGAGCCTCTGCTACGATGGCGAGGTGGTCGTTTCGACCACGTGATGGGTCGTGGGGTAACGGTAGCCCGGCTGACTCTGGATCAGCTAGTCCTGGTTCGAATCCAGGCGACCCAGCGGACCGCGCCGGCTCACCCCGGCGCCCCGGCCCCTTCGTCTAGTGGCCTAGGACACCACCCTCTCAAGGTGGAGACACCGGTTCAAATCCGGTAGGGGTCACTCTCTCCCACACCCTGCCGCGGTACGATTCCGGGCGTGCCGAGCGTCCTAGTGGTGGAGGACGATCCCACCGTCGCCAGGCTGGTGGAGATGACCCTCCGCTTCGGCGAGCTCGAGGTCCGCGCCGTGGGCTCTGTCGCAGAGGCCCGCGATCTCCTCGCGGAGGGCTGGGACGCGATCGTCCTCGACATCAATCTCCCGGGGACGAGCGGCCTGGAGCTCCTCCGCGAGCTTCGGGAGGATCTCGACGTCAGCACGCCCGTCGTGATGCTCTCGGGTCAGCGTCACGACGACGAGGTCCAGCGCGCCCTGGCGTTCGAGGGCACGACGTACGTGACCAAGCCGTTCGCGCCGGAGGAGCTGCTCGAGGTCGTTCAGGCCGCCGTCTGAAGAACCCCAGGTCAAGAGGGCGATTCGGCCTGCCGATGAACCCGGTATGTGGCGACGCTACGGAGATGCGGTATATGCCCTGTTCGTCTTGGGCGGTTTCGTCCTCCAGGCGGCGGCTCTCGCCCTCCTGACCTGGAGCTTCATCCCTGCCGCCTCGCGACTGTTCCCGTCCGCGACGCCCACGCGGGCCCTGCTGGGAGCGCTGCTCCTCACGACCACGGCCCTGCTGGGCATCGTCGGGTTCATCCTCGGCTACTACCTGATCGGGGCCCGCCGCGAGGCGCGGCGCGACGCCGAGGTGCGCGCCTGGGCCGAGCGCTGGACAGGCGTCGTGTTCGGGGCGGAGGCTCCCGAGGGGCCCCTCCCGCCCAGGGCACTGGAGGGCCTCCTTGAGGTGCGTGACAAGCTTCGCGGAAGCGGGGCCCAGGCCCTCGGTCAGCTCTTCGAACGATACTGGAGCAGGGACGTCCTGATCCGGCCGCTCCGATCCCGTCGGCTCGTCAAGCGGCTCGATGCGCTCGACCGCCTGGCCCGCGCCCGCCTCGCGTCCACGTTCTTCCCCATGCTGCACGCCACCGAAGGGGCCGACGCCCGAACGCGTGGCATGGCCCTCCGGGCCGCCGCCCGCACCCTGGCCCTCTATCCGGAGGGCCCCGCGACGGACGAGGCGCAGGACGCGTTCGCCGCAGCGCTCGACGACGAGCGGATCTCGACGGGGGCGGCCCTGGAGACCCTGATGCTGCTGGAGGACGGCTGCTCCGGTGTGGCGATGCGCCTGTTCGACGACCCCACGCCGCGCTGGCTCCGATGGGCGGCGATCGAGGCGGCGGGTCGCCTGGAGCGGGTGGACCTCGGCCTGTCGATCGCGGCGCTCGTCGACGACCTCGATCCCGAGATCCGTGCCGCAGCCCTTCGGGCGCTCCACGGGATCCGCATGATCCCGGGCTCCGCCGAGGACCGGGTCCGCAGGCTCCTCTACGACGAGGTCGACTTCGTCAGGGTCCAGGCCGCGCGCGCGGCCGAGCTGCTCCCGTTCGGATCGATCGCCTCGCGCATGTGGGAGATGCTGGGAGACCCCTCATGGTGGGTGAGGCGCACCGCGGCCGAGGTCGTGGGCGGACACGGTGCGACGGGCGCCGCGATGCTCGACTGGGCAGCCCGCACCCACCCGGACCGGTACGCGCGCCACATGGCGATCCAGTTCCTCTTCGACGGCCAGCAGATCGACCTGGGCACCGCCGAGCGGCTCCGATCGGTCGTCTGATGGAGTGGCTCGTCATCTCGTTCGAGCGCTTCATCCTCCTCTACTTCGCGGTCCTGGCCCTGACCTACGCCTACTTCGGGTACCTAGGTGTCCGCTCGGTGATCGTGTACTCGCGTGAGCTGTCCCCGCTCGCCCTCGGAGATCACCTCTCTCGCGACGTGGCCAAGCCCGTCTCGATCCTGATCCCCGCGTTCAACGAGGCGGCTTCGATCGTGGAGAGCGTCAGGTCGCTGCTCTCGATGCACTTCCCTCGGTTCGAGCTGGTCGTGGTGAACGACGGATCAACCGACCCGACCCTCGAGCTCTTGCGTGAGCACTTCGCGCTGATTGAGGTCCCCCTCGCCTACCGTCAGGTGCTCCCGAGCCGCGAGGTCCGGGGCATCTACCGCTCGCTCCGATACCCGAACCTCATGGTGATCGACAAGGAGAACGGCGGGCGGGCCGACGCGCTGAACGCCGCGATCAACGCCGCCCGCTACCCGCTGGTCTGCGCGATCGACGCGGACACGTTCCTCGACGCCGACGCCGTCCTCCGGGCGTCCCGCGTCTTCGGTGAGGACGAGACCGTGGTGGGGATCGGAGGCACGATCCGGCCCGTGAACGGGGCGGTGGTCGAGGACGGCCAGGTCACATCGCTGCGTGTGCCGAAGCGGTGGATCGAGCGCTTCCAGGTGATCGAGTACGCGCGCGCCTTCTTCGTGGGTCGAGCGGCATGGAGCAAGCTCTCGGCCCTGATGCTGATCTCCGGGGCGTTCTCCATCTTCCGCAAGGAGGCGCTCGTCGCCATCGACGGCTACTGGACGGAGACGGTTGGTGAGGACATGGAGGTGGTCTTCCGCCTCCACCGTCACTACCGGTCGCTCGGCAAGCCCTACAAGCTGCTCTTCACGCCCGACCCGATCGCCTGGACCGAGGTGCCCTCGGACCTGCGATCCCTCCGGGCCCAGAGGAACCGGTGGCAGCGCGGGATGCTGGAGACGCTGTGGCGCCATCGGAGCATGACCTTCAACCCACGGTTCGGGAGGCTCGGGATGCTGGGCGTCCCCCACTACTGGCTCTTCGAGGCGGCGGCCCCCGTCGTCGAGGTCCTCGGGTACGCAGCGCTGATCGTGAGCGCGGCTACCGGCGTGCTGTTCGCGCAGTTCGCGGTGATGTTCCTGCTGCTGGCGCTCCTCTACAGCGTGCTCTTCAGCCAGTTCGCCGCCGGGATCGAGTCGTTCCTCCTGGCCCGCTACCCGCGCACACGCGATCGCATGATCCTGCTCGCGGCATCGTTCCTCGAGTTCATCGGCTACCGCCAGATCCTCGTCTTCGAGCGCTTCCGGGCGTGCTTCCAGGTTCGGCGCAAGGCGAAGCAGTGGGGGGCGAGGCGGCGAGTGGGGATCCGCGAGCCCGCCGGCCGCTAACCCCGCATCTCGCAGAGGTCTCGCTCAGTGGCCGCGGCCCTCGGGCCGCGAGTGGTCGAGCGCCGGAGGCAGCGACCACCTCGACGTGACCACCTTCTGCCTCGTGTAGAAGCGGAAGCCGTCCGCGCCCGTTGCGTGGAGGTCCCCGAAGAACGAGTTCTTCCACCCGGTGAAGGGGAAGAACGCCATCGGCGCGGCCACGCCGATGTTGACGCCCAGCATCCCCGCCTCGGCCCGCCGCTTGAACTCTCTCGCGTTGGCCCCCGACGAGGTGAAGATCGACGCCGCGTTCCCGTACGTGCTCGCGTTGAGCACCTTCAGAGCCTCGTCGATGTCGCCCGCGCGCATCACCGACAGGACGGGCCCGAACAGCTCCTCCTTCCACAGGCGCATGTCCGGCGTCACGCCGTCGAAGATCGTCGGCCCGAGGAAGAACCCCTCCGAGGGACCGACGCCGCGGCCGTCCAAGGCGAGCGCCGCCCCCACCTCGGTCCCCTCGTCGATGTAGCCGATCAGCTCCTTGCGCCGCTCCTCGCGGATCACCGGGCCCATGTCGGTATCGGGCTCGAGGCCCGGGCCCAGCGTCAGGGCGGAGGCCTGGCTCGACAGCTCCTCGACGAGGGCGTCGCCCACCGAGCCCACGCCGACGGCCACGCTCCCCGCCAGGCAGCGCTGGCCCGCGTTCCCGAAAGCCGACGAGATGAGGCCGGTGACGCTCCTCTCCAGGTCGGCGTCGTCCATGACGATCAGGTGGTTCTTCGCGCCGCCGAGCGCCTGGACGCGCTTCCCGTTCGCCGCCGCCGTGGAGTAGATGTACGAAGCGACCCCGACCGATCCCACGAACGAGACCGCCGCCACGTCCGGATGGGTCAGCAGGGCGTCGACCGCCTCCTTCCCCCCGTGCACCACGTTCAGCACGCCGTCGGGCAGCTCGGCTTCCGCGAGCAGCTCGGCGAGCCGCATCGCCGAGAGCGGCGTCCGGGGCGAGGGCTTCAGCACGAACGTGTTCCCCGCCGCCAGCGCCACCGGGACCATCCAGAGCGGCACCATGTTGGGGAAGTTGAACGGCGTGATCCCCGCGCAGACCCCCACCGGGAAGCGGATCAGCTCCTCGTCGATCCCGTGGGCGATCTGGTCCAGGTTCGTCCCCATGAGGAGCGTGGGGGCCCCGCAGGCCAGCTCAACTACCTCGATCGCTCGCCGGACCTCCCCCGCCGCCTCGGGCAGCGTCTTGCCGTTCTCTCTGACGACGAGCCGGGCCAGCTCGTCGACGTGCTCCTCCAGCAGCGCCTTGAACCGGAACAGGACCTGGGCCCGGTCGGGCACGGGCGTGGTGGCCCACTCCGGGAACGCCGCCGCGGCGGCGGCCACCGCGTCCTCGATCTCGGCCTGGGTCGAGTGGTGGAGCGACGCGATCGTCTCGCCGGTGGCCGGGTCGAACACCGGGTCCACCTGGACGTCCCCGTTCCCCGGCTCGCGGAGCGTGCCGCCGATGTAGCTTCCGACCGTCGTCGCACTCATCTCATCACCTCTCACGGCTCCTGGAACCTGCTGCGCGGCAGGAACGTGCCGTCTCCCTCCGCGCCGTGCCACTCCCCGTCCTCCACGAGAACGCTCCCCCGCTGGATGACGACCTCGGGCAGGCCTTTCACCTCCATCCCCTCGTAGCACGAGTAGTCAACGTTCATGTGGTGCGTCTCGGCCGAGAGGACCCGCTCGTGGGTGGGGTCGAACACGACCACGTCGGCGTCGAACCCGGGAGCGATCGTCCCCTTCCGCGGATAGAGGCCGAACATCTTCGCGGGGCTGGTGGCGATCAGCTCGACCCATCGCGAGGGCGTCATCCGCCCCTCGACCACGCGCTGGAACATCAAGGTGACGCGGTCCTCGACGCTGGGGAGCCCGTTGGGGATCTTGGCGAAGTCGTCCTTCCCCATGTCCTTCTGTCCCTTGTAGTTGAAGGGCGCGTGGTCGGTGGCCACGGCCTGCAGGTCGCCGTGGGCCAGCCCGGTCCACAGGTCCTCCTGGTGGTCCTTGGGCCGGAGCGGCGGGGAGCAGACGAACTTCGCTCCCTCGAAGCCGGGCCGGGCCATGTCGTCCAGGCTGAGGAACAGGTACTGGGGACAGGTCTCGGCGAAGGCCGCCACGCCGCGGTCCCGTGCCTCCTGCACCTCCCGCAAAGCGTCCCTCGACGAGAGGTGAACGATGTAGGCGGGCGCGCCGGCCAGCTCGGCCATGGCGAACACCCGATGCACGGCCTCGCCCTCCATCTCGGCGGGGCGCGTGAGGCCGTGGTTGATGGGCTCGGTCTTTCCCTCGGCCAGGTACTGCCTGACCAGGACGTCGATCGGCCCTCCGTTCTCGGCGTGCATCATGATCAGCGCGCCGCTGTCGGCCGCGCGCTGCATCGCCTCGAAGATGGACCCGTCGTCGAGCATGAACACGCCCGGGTAGGCCATGAAGAGCTTGAACGACGTGATCCCCTCGCCCACGAGCTCGTCCATCTCCTTCAGGACGCCCTCGTTGACCTCGCGGACGATCATGTGGAGGCCGTAGTCGGTCTGGGCCTTCTGGGCCTTCTCGAACCAGCGATCGAGACCCTGGCGGAGCGACTCTCCGTAGTCCTGGACGGCGAAGTCGATCGAGGTGGTGGTCCCCCCGAACGCCGCGGCCCGGGTCCCCGTCCCGAAGTCGTCGGAGCAGAACGACCCCCCGAAGGGGAGGTCGTAGTGCGTGTGGACGTCGACGCCTCCGGGGATCACGTAGCGATCGGTGGCGTCGATCATCTTGTCGGCCTGGACGTCGAGCCCGATCCCGATCGAGGCGATCCTCTCGTCCTCGATCAGGACGTCGGCGGCGGTCGCCTCTGCGGCCGTCACCACGGTGCCGTTCTTGATGAGGGTCCGCATGCTCACACCCCCCGCTCGATCTCTCCGAAGGTGACGTCGAGGGTCTCGATCGCCCGCGCGGCATCGTCCTCGGTGAGGGTGAGCGGCGGGGAGAGACGCAGGACGTTGCCGTACAGACCGCCCTTCCCCACGAGCAGCCCCTCGTCCTTGGCCCTCTGCATCACCCGGCCGGCCTCCTCGGCTCCGGGCTCCTTGGACTCCCCGTCCTTCACCAGCTCGACCCCGATCATGAGGCCCTTGCCCCGGACCTCACCCACGACGTCGTAGCGGTCCTCGAGGTCCTTCAGCCCGCGCATCAGGTAGTCCCCCACCTTGTAGGCGTTCTGCTGGAGGTCCTGCTCCTCGATGTTGTCGAGGTTGGCCAGCGCGTAGGTGGAGGCCAGCGGGTTCCCCCCGAACGTCGAGATCGAGTTGCCCCGCAGGGAGTCCACGAGCTCGTTCCGGCCCACCACCGCTCCGATCGCCATCCCGTTCCCCAGGCCCTTGGCGCAGACGATCGCGTCGGGCCGGACGCCGAAGGAGTCGATCCCCCAGAAGGACTCGCCGGTCCGTCCGAAGCCCGTCTGCACCTCGTCGGCGATGAAGGGGATCCCGAACTCGTCGAGGATCGACTTCACGATCCCGAAGTACTCGGGGGGCGGGGTCACGAACCCGCCGACGCCCTGGATCGGCTCGGCGATCATCGCGGCCGGCTCGCCGGTGGTCGTGGTCTCGATCACGTTCCGGAGGTCCTCGGCGCAGGCCACCCCGCAGTCGGGATACTCCAGCCCCAGCGGACACCGGTAGCAGTAGGGCGACAGCGCGTAGGACACGTTGAGCGGCGAGAACGAGGTCGCCGACCACCCCTTGTTGCCGGTGATCCCCACGGCCCCGAAGGACCGCCCGTGGTAGGAGTTCCGGAGGGCGATCACCTCGTTCGAGCGGCGCATCGACGTGGCGAACAGCAGGGCCGCCTCGACGGCCTCGGTCCCCGATCCGACGAAGAAGGCCTTCGTGGGCGGGTCGATCGGCGCCAGCCCGGTCAGCCGCTCCGCGAGCTCCACCATCGGGCGGATCAGGTAGACGGTGGACGTGTGCGCGATCTTGCCGGCCTGCTCGGTCAGCGCCTCGACCAGCTTCGGGACCACGTGCCCGGAGATCGTGGTGACGATCCCCCCGAAGAAGTCCAGGTACTCCTTGCCGGCCCCGTCCCACACCCTGGTCCCCTCGCCCCGGACCAGCTCGATCGGCTCGTCGTAGTAGAGGAGGAGCCACGAGGGCATGACCTCCTTGTGCCGCGCGAGCAGCTCCTCGACGCCACCGTCCGTCATGGCAGCAGCTCGGTCAGCTCGCCGTAGGTCTCGGGTCTCCGGTCCCGCATGAACTGCCAGGTGTTGCGAACCTCGCGGATCAGGTCCAGGTCGAGGTCCGCGACGAGCACCTCGTCCTCGGAGTCCGAGGCCTTGGCCGTGATCTGTCCCCGCGGGTCGCAGAAGTACGACGAGCCGTAGAACTTCGCCGTGTTGAGGGGCTTCTCGACCCCCACGCGGTTGATGGCGGCGATCCAGTACCCGTTGGCCACCGCGTGGGCCGGCTGCTCCAGCTCCCAGAGGTGCTTGGAGAGCGACTCCACCGTGGCGGAGGGGTTGAAGACCAGCTCCGCGCCCTTCAGCCCGAGCGCCCGGGCGATCTCCGGGAAGTGGCGGTCGTAGCAGATGATCAGGCCGACCTTCCCCACCGAGGTCTCGAAGACCGGGTACCCCAGGTTGCCGGGCTTGAAGTAGAACTTCTCCCAGAAGCAGGGGCCGACGTGGGGGATGTGCGTCTTCCGATACTTCCCGAGGACGGTGCCGTCGGCCTCGATCACCGCCGCGGAGTTGTAGTAGACGCCGGTCTGGGCCTCCTCGTACCAGGGCACCACCAGGACCATCTTGTGCTGCCTGGCCACCTCCCGCATGCGCGTCATGGTCGGGCCGTCCTCGGGCTCGGCCTCCGCGTACCACTTGGCGTCCTGCTCGACCGGGAAGTACGGCCCGTTGAAGATCTCCTGGAGGCCCGTGATCTGGGCGCCCTCCGCCGCGGCCTTGCCGATCAGCTCGACGTGCTTCTCGATCGCTTCGTCCTTCGGCATGTTGGCGTTCGCCTGGATGATCGCCGCCCGCACCGTGGTCATCGTCCTCGCCTCCTACGTGAACTCGGGGATGATCTCCTTGCCGTACGTCTCGATGATGGCGTCCGGGCCCTCCACGGACATCGCGTAGAGGTTGAACTGATCCACGCCCAGTCGCTGGAGCTCCCGGAGCTTCTCCTTGCACTCGTCCACCGTGCCGATCACGCAGAAGCGATCGACGATCTCGTCCGGGACGAAGTCGGCGTGCTCGGCTCCCTGCTGGCCGTGCTCGCTGTAGTCGTAGTGGTCCCGGGCCTCGATGTAGTCGGTGAGCTCGGAGGGGAGCTCGTTCTCGGCGTAGCGGTTGACGAGATCCACCACGTGGTTGGAGACGAGGGCCGGGAACCAGCGCACCTGCTCGCGGGCGGCCGCGCGGTCGTCCGAGATGAAGGTGGGAGCGGCGCTCATGATCTTGATGTCGGCCGGGTCGCGGCCGGCCTCCTCCGCCCCCTCGCGCACGTAGCCGAGCGACCACTCCAGGATGTAGGGGTCGGCGAGCTGCATGATGAGGCCGTCCGCGACCCGGCCCACCGCCCGCAGGGCCTTGGGCCCGTACGCCGCGATCCATACCGGGAGCTCCCAGTGCGCCCACCCCAGCCTGATCGGCGTGCCGTCGTAGTCGACCTCCTTGCCCGCCACGAGGTCGCGGATCAGCGACGACGCCCACTCCATGCGCTCCACCGAGACGGGCGTCTTCCCGATCACCCGCCGCGCGCTGTCGCCCCGGCCGATGCCCATGTCCATGCGGCCCCCCGAGATGTCGTCCAGCGTGGCGAGCACGCTCGCGGTGACCGTCGGATCCCGGGTGACGGGGTTGGTCACGAGGGGTCCCATACGGATCCGCTCGGTCTCGTACGCCATGAGCGTGAAGATCGGGTAGACGTCCTGCCACAGGACGTGCGAGTCCCACATCCAGACGTAGTCGAAGCCGGCGTCCTCCGCCTGACCGGCCAGGTCGACCCATCGCCGCGGGGACGGGTCGGGCGCGAAGCAAACCCCGAACTGCATCGTCCGCTCCTCTCGCCTCGGCGCGGGGGTCCAGCCTACTCGCCCCACGGTCGAACGCGCCACCGCCTCGTCGAGCCCCGCTGAGCCACCCGCTATCCTCGTGGCCATGTCCACGGCACCCACCGAGCTGGACCGGCCGCGCGGCGACGAGGACGTCGACCGCGACCGTCCGTGGCTCGTCATCGTGTGGAACGACCCGATCAACCTGATGTCGTACGTGACGTACGTCTTCCAGAAGCTCTTCGGGTACCCGCGGGAGAAGGCCCACCGGCTGATGCTCCAGGTCCACAACGAGGGGAGGGCCGTCGTCTCACAGGGCCCTCGGGAGAAGGCGGAGCTCGACACCTCTCGCCTCCACGCGCACGGCTTGTGGGCCACGATGAAGAAGGACGAGTGATGGCGGGGGCGCGGGTCCGTCGCACCCGCCGGGGAACCTACCGCTTGAAGATCGCGAGAGAGGAGCGCGACCTCCTGCGCGCGCTCTGCGAGCAGCTCCGGGAGGCGCTCGACGCCGGCGACGCGAGCACGAGTCGGCTCTTCCCGCCGGCCCACGACGACCCCGAGCTCTCGCGTCGGTACCGCGATCTCGTGGGCGATCAGCTCCTGGAGGAGCGGCTGCGGGCCATCGACACCATGGAGGGCACGCTCGATGCGTCGGAGCTGGACGAGGAGCAGCTCACCGCCTGGCTGACCACCCTGAACGACGTGCGGCTCGTGCTCGGCACGCAGCTCGACGTCACGGAGGACCCGGAGCCGCTCCCCGAGGACCACCCGGACGCGCAGCGGATGGCCGTATACGGCTATCTCGGGTGGGTGGTGTCGGAGATCGTCGACGCTCTGAGCGAGGGGGTTTGAGGGAGGAGGGCGGGCCGTCGCCCGCCCTCGCTCCGTCGTTCCGGGCGCCGACCGGGAGCAACGTTGCGACGTT
>DASUTW010000209.1:0-2436 GCA_036374395.1 Actinomycetota bacterium | reverse complement strand
GCCGCGCCGGCGTCGGTGCCCACCGTCTCCACCCCCATGCCCACGATCGGGGCCTCCTCCGCCAGCCACTTCGCGCACTCGACATCCACGCCGGGCGTGTGGGGACCCGTCTCGTCGGCGTTCAGGAACTCGGCTTGGTCGTGGGCGCGCGCGTCCCAACCGGTGCGGTAGAGGAGCCATCCTCCCTCGGGCAGCGCCCCGTGCTCCTCTTCGAACGCGCGGATCTCGTCGATCGTCAGCAGGTAGTCGGAGTTCTCCGCGGCCTCCACCGACTTGTCGATCACGACCGCCGGCGCCACGAGGTGCGCGGGCGGCACCTGCGACACGTCCGGCTTGTCCTGCCCGCTGACCCAGTGGATCGGCGCATCGAAGTGGGTCCCGTGGTGCTCCCCCATCTCGAGCCAGTTCCAGTACCAGGCGGGGCCGCGGTCGTCGTACCTGCTGATCTCGTGCACGACGAGCGGCGGCGTGTTCGCGAACGGCTCGGGCAGCTGGATGATCGGCGTCCGCTCGGACAGGGGCTGGGTCAGGTCCACGACCTCCACAGTGCCCGCGGACATCGCCTGGATCAGGTTCTCGAGGATCTCCGGCATGATCACTCCCTCTCCTGAGCTCGTCAGCCCCTGAGCCTGAACAGTGTCACAGCGTTCGCCCCCAGGACCTTCGCCTCGTCCTCCTCGGAGAGGCCGAGCGACCGGACGACGCCGAGGCTGCGCGAGAGCGTGAACGGCACGGGAGGGTTGTCGGATCCGTAGACGACGCGGCCTGGGCCCACCCGTTCCAGGGCCAGACGCAGCGGCCCGGGCCCGTAGGTCACGGTGTCGAGGTACAGGCGCTTCACGTACTCCGAGGGCGGCTGGGGCAGCTCGACCTCGCCCCACGGCCCCAGCGGCGCGTAGCTCCGGAGCTCGTGCCCGAAATCGAGTCGGTCGGCGACCGTCGCTATCGCCCCACCGGCGTGCGGACAGAGTATGCGCAGCGTCGGGAAGCGCTCCATGAAGCCCATCAGGATGAACCGCGACAGGGTGACCGTCGTGTCGAGCGGCCGCCCGCACACCTCCGCCAGCCGGTACTCGTTCATCAGCTCCTGCCCGATCACGGTGCCGCCCGGATGTAGGAAGACGGGAACGTCCCGGCCCTCGACGAGCTCCCAGAACTCCTCGGGGACCGCATCGAGATAGCGCCCGTCGTCGCTCGTGGCCATGGCCAGTCCGGGCAGAACCAGCTCCTCCACCGCACGCCGCGCCTCCTCGACGTGGTCCTCACCCCGCCACGGCGTGACGCTCCCCAGCGCCACGACCCGTGGCCCGTGCTCCCGCGTCAGCTCCGCGGCGAAGTCGTTGTACTCGCGCGTCCGCTCGATCGATCCTGGGTCAAGTCCCCCGTACCAGATGTGGGGATCGGAGATCACGCTGACCGTCACTCCCCCCTCCTCCTGGCGCTCCAGCAGGCTGGGCACGTCGAACATGTCCGGCGGCATCCGCCCGTGCTCGGCCCAGGCCGTCGGGTACAGGTGGCTGTGCGCGTCCACGATGTCCATCGTCACCTCACATCCCCGCGCCCGGGATCAGCTCGGAGGATCGCCAGAAGACGACGCGCCGCTCCACCCAGGCCACGATCGCGTAGAGCAGGTAGCCGATCACGGACAGGATCGCCACGAACCCGAACACCCGGGCGATGGCCAGCTGCGACCCCGCGATCCTGATAAGCGAGCCGAACCCTGCGCCGCCGCCCAGGAACTCGCCCACGATGGCCCCCACGACGGCAAGCACGGAGGCCGTCTTCAGCCCGGCGAAGATGAACGGCAGGCCGTTCGGCAGCTTCAGCTTGAAGAACATCTCTACCCGGGAGGCTCGGAGCGCGCGGAACAGCTTCGCCTGGTCGGCATCCACGCTCGCCAACCCCGCGGCGGTGTCGATCAGGAGGGGGAAGAAGGCGATGAAGGCTCCCATCGCGACCTTTGCCCAGATCCCGAACCCGAGCCACGCCACGAAGATGGGGGCGAACGCCACCTTGGGCGCCGCGTTGATCCCGACGACGAACGGCAGGACGACCTGGCGGCCGAACGACGTCTCAGCGATCAGGATCCCCAGGCCGATGCCGGCGATCGCCGCCACGAGCAGGCCGATGAACACCTCCTGCATCGTGACCCAGAGGTTCTCCAGGACGTACCCGCCCGTGAACAGATCGCCCAGCATCTGCAGCAGCTCGACGCCGACCTCCCGCGGGGGCGGGAGGACGAACTCCGAGGTGATCTCCATCAGCACGGCCAGTTGCCAGACCAGGACGAGCAGCGCGCCGAAGAGCGGGATGGTAATCCACCGGGGGACCCGCTCCCAAATCGTTCGCCGGGAGGCCTCGAGCTCCTCCTCGTCGTCCCACGGGACCTCGGTGGCCGTCCGGTCGTCGCGATCGATCGCCATCAGGCCGTCCTCC
>DASUTW010000208.1:0-6894 GCA_036374395.1 Actinomycetota bacterium | reverse complement strand
AGCAGCAGGACCTGCCACCAGTTCCGTCTCAGGTACCGACCGGGGGACGGCGCGATCCCCAGCCGCACGACGAACTCCACGACGAACGCGCCCCACAGGACCCAGATGAGCGTGGCCAGGGTGCGCCGGAGCCCGCTTCCGGGCACGGCCAGGGCCTGCCCCACGACGACGAGCAGGAAGAGGATCCCGAGCACGGCCATCACCGGGCTCAGCCGTTCGTCGAGCAGCCGAGCCCTGCGCTCGCGCTCCTCCGCCTCTCGATGGTCCGCCATCGATGATCGTTGAGTCTCCGGAACGGGCGTGGTCTAACCCTCGCGGGGTACCGTGGGGCCGTGGTGGACCAGGAGGACCTCCTCGTGTTCGACGGGGCGTGCGGCTTCTGCACCCGCGTGGCGCGCTGGGTCCAGCGGCGACTGCCCCCGGGGGTCCGGGTCGTGCCGTGGCAGCGCGCTCCGCTGGACCGGCTCGGCCTCACGCGGGCCGAGGCGGCCCGGACGGCGTGGTGGATCAACGCCGATGGCACCCGTCGAGCCGGGCACCTCGCGGTAGCCGAGGCGCTCCGCGCGGTCGGCGGCGGCTGGGGGGCCCTCGGCGTCGCGATCCGCCTCCCGCCGATCCGTTGGGTCGCCGCCGGCGTCTACCGGCTCGTCGCGAGATATCGGGGCCGCCTGCCCGGGACGACGCCGGCCGTCCCGGACCGGTAGCCTGCAGCCCGTGATCGATCCGCTGTCCCGCCTGCTCGGCCTGGAGCTGCTGGATGAGGGCCCGGGCCGCGCGACCGTCCAGGGGCGCGTTTCCGAGGACCATCTCAATCCGCACGGCATGGCCCACGGGGGCTTCATCTTCAGCCTGGCCGACGCCGCCCTCGCCGTCGCGTCGAACAGCCACGGCCCCGATGCGATGGCGATCGCGGCGACGATCCACTTCACACGGTCGGCGAACGCAGGGGACGTCCTGACGGCCCGGGCCCGCGAGGTCTCGCTGGGTGGCCGAACGGCCACCTATGAGATCGAGGTCGTCTCCGGCGAGGGGACCCCCGTCGCCCTCTTCACCGGGACCGTCTACCGGCGGAGCTGAGCCCGATCAGGCGCCCGCCACCTGGACCCACCGCGAGCGCCAATCCGGGGGCTCGAAGGGCTCGCTCCAGTAGGCCGTCTCCCGCTCGATCTTGCCGTCCCGGAGCTCGAAGATGAAGACCGTCGCATAGACGGTCCCGCCGCCGTAGTCGAGCGACGCCTCGGCCACCACAAGGTCGCCCCCGCTGACCATGCGACGGGGCGTGATCGTGGGCAGCTGCGGGAACGCCCCGTAGATCGCGCGGCGGTTGTCGCCTCCGATCACCTGCTCGCCCGACTGCGGCCAGTCCATCTCGGCGTCTTCGTGGAAGAGCTCGTCCATGACCTCGATCTTCCGATCGTTGATGCACTGGATGAGCCGCTCGATCACCCGGCGGTTCTCCTGTTCGCTCACTCCCGATCACCTCCCTCCACCGCCGTCATCTTGACACCAGAGCAAGGCCCAGTCGACCCGGTCAGACCGAGGAGGGCTGCTGGCCGTGAGCCTCGCGCAGGCGATCGCAGAGCACGCGCATCACGGCGAGGCTGGCCTCCGGGCGGTCGGTGAGGATCCGCTCGAAGCGCTTGCGGTCGAGGGCCAGGGTGCGCACCTCCCCCACGCACACGAGCGATGCCATCCTCGGCTGATCGCTGATGATGGCCATCTCGCCGACGTAGTCGCCGGTCCCCCGGCGGCCCACCTCCTGCCGGGAACCCGCGTCGTCCACCACGATCGCCCGGATCTCGCCGGAGACGACCACGTGCATCTCGTCCCCGGGCTCGCCCTGCTCGGCGATCACCTCGCCCTCCTGGAAGAGGTGCTCGGTGGCCACCCCCGCGATCCGGCCCAGGTCGCGCGGCGTGAGGTCCGCGAACAGCGGCACGTTCCGCAGGAACAGCACCCGATCCATCGCCGACAGCGTGGTCAGCGTCTCCATCTCCTTCCCTCCTTCGGTGGTGGCCGCGGCGAAGGCGGCGCACGATCGCAGCCACGGGTCCGCGTCGTCCTGGAGGCGCAGGAGCGCCCTGGCCCGGTCGCCGCGGGCCTCGGGGGCTCCCTCCCAGAGCGCCACGATCGGTCGCACGATGGCTCGGGGACCCACTGCCTCGAGCATCTCGAGCGCGTTCGCGCGCTGCTGCGCGTCACGGCTCTCCAGGTTGGCCGCGGCCAGCTCCACGACACCCGGATCACCGGTGAGCGCCGCGGCCCGCAGCGCGTTGCGGGCGTGGGTCAGCGACTCCTCCCGGACGGCCGACGCCAGCAGCGCGATGCGCGGGTCGCCGTCGGTCCCCAGGGCTCTCCACAGGCCGTCGTACCGGAGCGCCTCGCCCGTCTCCCGCTCGACGTAGGCACGGAGCAGGGCGGGGTCGGCCCCCCGGAGGTCGCGCAGGGCCTCGGCAGCGGCCTCCCGCACGCTGGGGTGGGGATCCTGGAGGGCCTCGAGGACCGCTCGGGAGGCGGCCCCGGCTTCGAGCGACCCAGCCGCCGCCACCGCGGCGCGGCGCACCGACACGTCGGGATCCGACACCCGCTCCAGGACGATGCCCGGATCGGCGCCGGTCTCAGCCAGGGCCGTGACCGCAGCGCGCCGGCGCTCCGGCTCCGCCGCCTCCGCCATCTCGACCAGCAGGTCGAGCGCCTCCTCGTCGCTCGAGGCGACGAGCGCGGCTGCCGCCGTCGCCGCGATCTCGGGATCGGGATCCGCCAGGAGCGCTCGGACGGAGGCGCTCGCGGCCGGGCCTCCCAGGGCCCGCATCGCGTGCACCGCGCTGCCCCGGACCGCGGCGTCCGGGTCCCCCAGCAGCGCCTCGATCGCGGCCGCGTGCGAGGGATCGCCCGCCCGTCCCACGCCCCGAACCGCGGCCGCACGCACCTCCGCCTCTGGGTCCGAGAGGGCGTCCAGGAGGACGGGGAGGGCCGGGGGCGCGTCCAACCGCGACAGGACCTCGACGGAGATCCGGCGGACGACGGGGTCGCGGTTGGACGCGCCCCCGATCGCCGCCTGCACCGCCTCGGCGTCCCAGGCCCGCCCCGAGAAGGGTTCGTCCTCGCTCCCGAAGACGTCCGGGTTCCCCGTCCGGAGCGCCACCTCCAGCGCCTCGCCGTACGCTCGCCTTGCCCTCCACATCGCCCACACGGTGAGGCCGGCCGCGGCCACGCCCAGGGCCGCCACGGCGCGGTCGGGGAGGACGCGGTCGGCGAGGACCAGCATCGCGCCCGAGAGCACCACGCCCGCCTGCAGCGGCCCCGCGTCCATGAAGCTCCTGATCCGAGCCCTCGTCTCGGAGGGGATCACGTTGTAGAGCGCCTGCCACCCGGTCCCCCACACGCCGTTCACCCAGACCATCTGGACGAACCGGAAGCCCACGAGGACGGCGAAGCCAGAGGCGGCGACCAGCACGCCGAAGCCCACCGCGTAGATCGCGGCGAGCGCCAGGACCATGGCCGGGACCCCGAACCGCGCGAAGAGGCGGTTCGCCACCAGGAGCGAGAGGAGCAGCGCCGCGGCGTTCGACACGGCCATGAATCCGCCGAGGAACCCCGCCAGCTCCTCCGTCTGTGGGAACCGAGCGGTCGCCGCCGCCGCGAACCGGAGGGTCAGCGTGAAGTACAGCAGCGCGAACAGCATCAGCGCGAGCGACAGCCATCGAAGGAGCGGGGCCGCGCGCACCTGTCGGAGCGCCTCCCCCGCCTCGGCCAGAACCGACGGGCGACGGCCTCGTCGCCGCCGGCGGACGCCGGGACCGGCGACCGCCCGTCCCAGGGCGAAGACCGCGATCAGCGCGGCCGCCCAGATCAGCAGGAGGTTCTCGGTGCCCAGCAGGGCCGCCAGCGGACCCGTGACCAGGCCGCCCGTGATCCCGCCCAAGATCAGCCCCACCCCGTAGAGCGGGAACAGCCGCTTGGCCTGCCTCGTGTCGTGGACGTCGCCGGCCAGGGCCCACGAGACCATGACCTGGGTGGTCCACGCGATCATCATCACGACCCAGAGGACCGGGTAGAGCCAGCGCTGGTCGAGCAGCAGCGCCGCCCGCGCCACGAGCAGGAGGACGGCCAGCGCGAGCGGGAGCGCCGCCAGCACCCGGGCCGGATGGGGCCGGGCCAGGACCGCGCTCATCGCGGCCATCACGAAGAACGTGGCCACCCCCAGCGCCATGTAGAGGTACGGGAGGAAGTGCGGGCCGAACCGCGAGAAGAAGAGCGACTCCACCGCCGCGCCGCCCAGGGCCGCCCCGAACAGCCCGACGAGCATCACGGCGAGGAACCTGAGGACCAGCCCGCCCTCACCGGGACGGACCCTCAATGCGGCCCCGAGCCGGAACATCGTACGATTCTCACATGCCCCGCCCAGCCCACGACGCGATCGCGGCCGGCCGGGACGCGCTCGAGCGTCACGCCTGGCAGGAGGCGTACGAGACGCTGTCGGCGGCCGACCGTGAGGGTTCCTTCCCCGCGGAGGGGCTGCAGCTCCTCGCCGAATCCGCCTGGTGGTCCGCTCATCCGGACGAGACGATCGACGCGCTCGAGCGAGCCTACGCCGCCTACCTCGAGGAGGGGGACCGGGCGTCGGCGGGGATGATGGCGTTCCGCGTCGCCGAGCAGCACGGGATGCGCGGCGCGGGGCCCCAGGCCCAGGGCTGGGCCTCGCGAGCGGAGAAGCTCGCCGCCGAGATCCCGGAGTCCCCCGTCCACGGGTGGCTGGCCTGGATCCGGGGGCTCATGACGCTGGTGATGGGCGGTGACGAGGAGGAGGCGCTCGCCCACTACGACCGGGCGCTCGAGATCGCCGACCGGCTCGGGGACCGCGACCTCACCGCCATGAGCCTCCACGACAAGGGGCACATCCTGTGCTCGCGCGGGGAGGTGACGGAGGGGCTCGCCCTCATGGACGAGGTCATGGTCGCCGCCGTGGGGGGCGAGCTGGACCCCCAGGCCACCGGCTACGTGTACTGCGGGATGATCGGGATCTGCTCGCGGCTGGCCGACTACCGACGAGCGGCCGAGTGGACCGAGGCCACGACCCGGTGGTGCGAGCGGCACTCGATCACGGGCTTCCCCGGGATCTGCCGCGTCCACCGCGCCGAGCTGCTGCGGCTGCGCGGCGCGCTGGCCAGCGCCGAGGAGGAGGCCCTGAGGGCCTGCGAGGAGCTGCCCCAGTACAACCTGTACTCGGGCGTGGGTCACGCCTTCTACGAGATCGGGGAGATCCGCCGAAGGATGGGCGATCACACCGCTGCCGAGAAGGCCTACGCCCGGGCCCACGAGCACGGGCGCTCGCCGCAGCCGGGCCTGTCGCTCCTCCGCCTCGCCCAGGGCAACGTCGTGGCAGCCGCCTCGGGCGTGGCGCAGGCGCTGGCCGAGGCGGGCGGCGACCGGCTCGCCCGGGCGCCGCATCTCGCCGCGCAGGCGACGATCGCTCTCGCGGCGGACGACCTGGAGACGGCCGCCTCCGCAGCCGAGGATCTCGGATCGATCGTCGGCGAGGACAGCGCCCCCGCGATGCGGGCGACCGCCGCCTGCGTCCGAGGGGCCGTCCTGCTCGCCCGCGGGGACGCGGCCGGGGCTCTCCCTGAGCTCCGCGAGGCGAGGGAGGGGTGGGGGCAGGTCGAGGCACCGTACGAGGCGGCCGAGGTGCGCCTGCTCCTGGCGAAGGCGCACCGGGCGCTCGGGAACGAGGACGCGGCGCACCTTGAGGCTCGAGCCGCCCGTGCGGCCTTCGAACAGCTCGGCGCGAGGTGGGCGGCCGAGGAGGCCGGTCGGGTCCTCGGGACGCTCGCGAGCGGCGCGGCGCCCCCCGAGCGCGTGCGACGGGCCTTCATGTTCACCGACATCGAGCGCTCGACGGACCTCGTGGGCGTGATCGGAGACGAGGCCTGGGAGAGCCTGCTGACCTGGCACGACCAGACCTTGCGATCTCTGTTCGCCTCCCACGGGGGCGACGTCGCCCACCACACCGGCGACGGGTTCTTCGTGTCCTTCGACGACGCCGACACCGCGCTCGCCTGCGCGGTGGCCGTGCAGCGAGCACTCGCGGACCACCGTCGGTCCCACGGGTTCGCTCCTCAGGTGCGGATCGGCGTCCACCTGGCCGAGGCGACCCGCCGAGGCCAGGACTACGGCGGGGCCGAGGTCCACAAGGCGGCCCGCATCGCCGCGGAGGCGCGCGGCGGGGAGATCCTGGCCAGCGAGGAGACGGCGAGGGTGGGCGGGACGACGGTCTCCGGAGATCCGCGAACGGTCTCCCTGAAAGGGATCTCGGAGCCCGTGCGGGTCGTCCCCGTGCGCTGGCGAGACGGGTAGGCCGTTCGACCTCATCCGTTCGGGGGAGTATCGACGGGCCCCCACGAGGCGTATGCTTCCTCAGCCAAACGATCAAGGAGGTTGCAGATGCTCCATCAGCGCGGCCGGCGAACGGCCGCTGTGGTCGCCCTCGTGGCGGGACTCACGCTCGTGGCCTCGGCCGCGTCGACGGCGCCGACGCCCATCGACGACGTGGTCCTTACGGGACCCCAGGGCGCCGAGTGGGACGCGGATGGGAACGACGACTATGGCAGCGGCGGGCCCTGCTTCGCCCGCGAGGGCTTCTCGCCCGCGGTCGACGTGGAGAACGACTTCAGCAACGACGTCTTCGACGGGGGGCTCCTCCTGCTCGTGAACGGGAAGACCTTCGGCGCGGGTATCGAGACGGGGAACCTCTCGGGGCAGCAGCTCAAGGTGGGGCCACAGAGGTTCAACAGGGTGAAGGTGACCCGGATCGAGCGGGCCCTCCAGACGAGCCCCACCCTGCGCTCGCTGATCCGGTTCAAGAACCCCACGCGCAGGGACAGGGTCCTCCGG
>DASUTW010000207.1:0-5705 GCA_036374395.1 Actinomycetota bacterium | reverse complement strand
GCGCCTCCTCGAAGGCGACGGGGAGGCGGCCGAGCGCCTCGAGCACGAGGGGAGGTCCTGAGTGGAGCTCCCCGAGGTCGAGGTCCTCCGCCGGGACCTGGAGAAGGAGGCGACGGGGCGGCGCATCGAGTCGGCCGAGGTCCGCTCGTCCAAGAACTCGATGAAGCTGATCTCGCGGCACCACCGCACGCGGAAGGACTTCACGAAGCGTCTCGAGGGGCGAAAGTTCGTCCGGGTCGAGCGCCGTGGCAAGTACCTGATCCTTGTCACCGACGACGATCAGGCGCTCGTCGTGCACTTCGGGATGAGCGGCCGATTCCTCAAGGGGACGAAGCGCCAGGAGCTCGATCAGCACACGCACGTGTACATGGAGTTCGCCCGGGGCGGGGACCTTCGCTACATCGACCCTCGTGCCCTGGGGAGGCTGTTCGTCGTGCCGGTCGAGGAGCTCGGCTCGGTCCGCGAGCTCCAGAGGGTGGGGGTCGATCCGCTGGAGCACTCGTTCACCTGGCCCCAGTTCTCGGAGGCGCTCGCCGCGCGGAAGATGAAGCTGAAGCAGCTGCTGATGGACCAGGAGTTCATCTCGGGGCTCGGCAACATCTACTCCGACGAGGTGTTGTTCGCCGCGGGGCTGCGGTACGACCGGCGCTCGGACGACCTGTCCTCGCAGGAGGTTCGGCGGCTCTACCGGGCGATCCAGGAGACGGTCCAGGAGGCGATCCGGGACCGGGGGACCACCCTGGAGGACGAGGCGTACCTCGACCTGTTCGGGAAGCCGGGCGACCACCGGGACAACCTCAACGTCTACGGGCGGAAGGGGCTGCCATGCCGCCGCTGCCGCACGCCGATCGAGACGGTGAGGATCTCGAACCGCGGGGCGTACTACTGCCCGGTCTGTCAGACCTGATGGTCCGGGCGCACGTCTTCGTGAGCGGGCGGGTCCAGGGCGTCTTCTTCCGTGACTCCGCGAGAGAGGAGGCTTCGAAGCGAGGCGTGGCCGGCTGGGCGCGGAACCTGCCCGACGGTCGCGTGGAGGCGGTCTTCGAGGGGCCCGAGGAGGCGGTGGAGGCGATGGTCCGTTGGTGCGGCGAGGGGACGCCCTGGGCGAAGGTCGAGGACGTCGAGGCCACCCGCGAGGATCCCGAGGGCCTCGAGGGCTTCCGAATCCGCTGAGGTCGTGACGGCGGCGCGCTCGCCCTGGCCGTGGCGGCCGTTCGCGGCCTTCGGCGTCTTCGGTCTCTTCTGGGGTGCGTGGGGGGCGTCGCTGCCGGCGATCAAGGTCCAGACGGGGGCCAGCGACGCGCAGATCGGGCTCGCCCTGCTGGCGCTGGCGGCGGCCGCGCTGCCGGCGATGCTCTCGAGCGGCTGGATCATCGATCGGCTGGGCGACGCGTCGCTGGCCCCGATGACGGCGGCGTTCGGCTTGGCTGCCGCGCTGCCCGGGCTGGCCCGGTCGCCGCTGTGGCTGGGGGCGAGCCTGCTCGCGGTGGGGGCGACGTCCGGGGCCCTGGACGTGACGATGAACGCCGTCGTCGCTGGCGACGAGGGGCGGAGCGGCCGGCGGCTCATGCACGCCGCGCACGCCACGTTCTCGGCGGGGGTGGTCGTCGCCAGCGTCTCCGTCGGGCTGGCGCGGTCGGGGGGCGCCGGGCCGGCGATCATCCTCGGCGTCGTGGCCGCGCTGGTGCTGGGAGTCGCCCTTCTCGTCCTCGTCTCGGGCCTCGGGGATGTGCGGCTGACCGAGCGTGCTGCTGCCCCGTCCCGAGGTGCCCTCATGCTGCAGACGCCGCTGCTGATCCTCGGGGGACTCTGTGCCCTGGCGTACCTCGTGGAGAACGCGCTGCAGTCCTGGAGCGCCCTCCACCTCGAGGAGACCCTGGGTGGAGACCCGTTGATAGGTGGGCTCGGCCCCGCCTTCTTCGCGGGGGCGGCCGGCCTGGGGAGGCTCGGGGCGCAGGGGCTCTCGGCGAGCCTCTCGGACCGCCAGCTGCTGATCGTCGCAGCCCTCGTGGGGACCGTCGGGACGATCGTCACCGCGCTGGCCCCTTCAACGATCATCGCGCTCGGCGGCGTGTTCCTCGCCGGTGCCGGCATCTCGATCGCCGCGCCCACGATCTTCAGCCTCACCGGTCGTCTCGCTCCCGGCGAGCACCGGGGGAGAGCGATGTCGACGGTGACCGCGACGGCGTACCTCGGCTTCCTGCTGGGCCCGCCCATGGTCGGAGCGGTGGCGGGCGCGCTCGACCTGCGAGCGGCTTTCCTTACCGTTGCCGGCGCGGCGGTGCTCCTCGGCGCGCTCACGCCTCTGGCGCCGCGGTCCGTGGGCGCGTTGCGAACAGGCCGGGCTTCGGGTTGAGCGAAGGGCCTCTGGGCTCAGACGGCTGGGTCAGCCGGCGAGGGCTTCCACGGCAGCCCGCTCAGCGGCCGCGAGCTCCCCTCGCTGGTGTCGAAGTTCGAGAGCTGCATTGAGCGAGGCGATGAAGCGCGCGCGTTGCTGATCCTCGGGTGTGCCGATGTCGGCCCACTGGGCCACCTCGGACCAACGCCAGAGCCGCGACCTCGAGCGGAGATGGGAGATGGGGGCGGGGAAGTCGCCCTTCCCACGCCGTCCGCTGATCAGCAGTCTTACGCTCTCCCGTGAGCGGCCTAGCCGCTCGGCGATCTCGGCCATGGTGACGAGGTCATCGGGCTCGATCCTGAGC
This sequence comes from Actinomycetota bacterium, assembly GCA_036374395.1. Lineage (GTDB taxonomy): Bacteria > Actinomycetota > UBA4738 > UBA4738 > CALAEC01 > DASUTW01. The sequence continues at coordinate 3,003 of DASUTW010000207.1, read as the reverse complement.
ACCGTCAGCTCGGGAACTGATTCCACATCCTCGATCGCCGAGAGGACGGCTTCAGAGAACGAGGCTGCCTCCCGGCGGAAGTCCACGTACCCGACGCCGTCGATCGACCCGATCGTCGCATCGGAGCAGCCGGCCTCGTAGAGCTTGTCGATGACCTGGTCATCGTCGACCGGGCCGTCGACTACCAGGGTGACCTCGAATTCATGCATCCCCTTCGGCCTCCTCTCCGTGTGGGCATCGGCCCACCGCGCGCCTGATGTCCTTGCCGTGGTTCCCGGGATTCTTCGGTGTCGACCAGATGGAGATGCGGCACCCCTTGCCGCACTCGGCGACGCCCCACCGGTGCCCGGAGCTCCTCGTCTCGACCAGCCATCCTTCCTGTTCCGTTACCTACCTTCAGGGCTCGCTCGACTTCCTTCTTCGGATGGCGGGCCCTGTTCACGGCGTTGACAACATGCAACAAACCGTTGCCTTTTGTCAACATCTACACGAGGCCCGCGGTTCCCGTTCCCACACTTGACGGGGGGGCGCTGGTAGCATCCGGGCGATGTTCCTCCGGTCGCTGCGGATCCGCGGGTTCAAGTCGTTCGCGGACAAGACCGTCCTGGAGTTCGGGCCCGGCGTCAGCGTGGTTGTCGGGCCGAACGGGTCGGGCAAGTCCAACATCGTCGACGCCATCTCCTGGGTGCTGGGCGAGCAGGGCCCGCGCGCGCTGCGGGGTGGGCAGATGGCCGACGTGATCTTCGCCGGCGCGCAGGGTCGCACGCCGCTGGGCATGGCCGAGGTCACGCTCGTGATCGACAACGAAGCCGGCCTGATCCCGATCGACGCGGGCGAGATCGAGGTCAGCCGCACGATCTTCCGTTCGGGAGAGAGCCAGTACGCGATCGGGGGGAAGCCGGTCCGGCTGATGGACATCCAGGAGCTGCTGTCCGACACGGGGATCGGACGTGGGCTCCACACCGTGATCGGGCAGGGCCACCTCGAGGACGCGCTGATCGCGAGGCCCGAGGATCGGCGCCGCTTCATCGAGGAGGCCGCGGGGATCGCGAAGCACCGCCGCCGCAAGGAGCGGGCCCAGCGGAAGCTGGCCGGGCTCGACCAGGACCTCCTGCGGCTGCAGGACGTGATGACCGAGCTGCGGCGGCAGCTCAAGCCGCTGAAGCAGCAGGCGGAGGCGGCCCAGAAGCACGAGGCGCTGACCGAGGAGGCGGAGGCGCTCGCCGCGAGGATGGCCGCGGCGCGCCTGCGCGAGCTGTACCGGGACCGCGACCGGCGCCTGCCGCTCTGGGAGGAAGGTCAGGCCAAGCGGGCGGAGGCGGAGGCGCGGCTGGCCGAGCTGGACAGGGAGATCTCGGGGCTGGACCGGCGGCTTTCCGAAGCGGAGGCCGGGCTGGAGGAGGCGGAGCGGGCGCACCAGCAGGCGCTGAGCGAACGCTCCGCGGCCGAGGCCGCGCTTCGTGAGGCGGTTAGGGACGAAGGCGAAGCGAGGGCCAAGGTCGCCGCGGACGAGGGCCGCTCCGGCCGTCTCTTCACGCTGGAGGAGGAGGTCCGGCGGCATGAGGCCGCGCTGGCCGAGACGCTGGAGACTCTGGAACAGAGGGAGCGGGAGCAGGAGCACGCGGAGCGGGAGTTCCGCGAGGCGGAGGAGGCCAGGCGCGAGGCGGAGGAGGCGAGACGCCGGGCCCACGAGGAGGGCGCGAGGCGGAAGGCGGAGACGGAGGCCCTGAGCCGGTCGCTCGCCTCCGCCGAGGCCGAGCGGGACCGGATCGAGGCCTCGCTCACGGAGCTCCGGGCCTCGATGGAGAAGCTCGAGGGCGAGCGGGCGGAGATCGAGGCCGAGATCGAGCGCCTGGACGCGCAGGAGACGCCGCTCGCGCAGCGCCAAACCGAGCTTCGCCGTGAGCGCGAGCGGTTGATCGGGGAGCTCGAGCACCTGAGCGACGCCGAGCGGCGGCTGGAGACGAGGCGTCAGGCGCTCGACGCCAGGCGGACCGCGCTCACTCAGACCAGCGGCCAGCGGTTCTTGGCCCGGGCCAAGTACGCGATCGGGATGCTGGGGAAGCTGATCCGGGTCGAGCCGGGGCTGGAGCGCGCGGTGGCGGCGGCGCTGGGGCCGATGGCCGACGCGGTCGTGTACGAGGACCACGGTCGGGCCGTTGCCGAGGCGCGTGAGGCGGGCGGGGCCACTCTCGCGGTGGTCGAGGGCGCCGCCGGCGGCTTCCGGATCCTGGGGGAGCGGCCGTTGCTCTCGGGGGTCGAGGCCGACCCCCGGGTGGAGCCCCTCGTGCGAGCCGCGCTGAAGGACGTCTACCTCGCCGCCGACGAGAAGGAGGCGCTGGCCAAGCACCGCCGCCACCCCGCGGCCTCCTTCGTCACGCGGGCGGGCGTACTGGTGGGGCCGGCGGTCGTCCGGACGGCGCCGCGTCCCTCCGAGGACGAGCTGGCCGTCAAGCGCGAGGACTCGAACGTGGCCCGCGACCTGTCCCGGGTTCGCAGCCAGATCGCCGGGAAGCGCGGGCGGCTCACCCAGGTGGACGCCGAGCTGGCCGAGGTCCAGGACGAGCTGGAGCGGGCCGACGCGCTGATTACCGCGGCGGCCGAGCGGATGGGGAACGTGGGGGGCGAGCTGAAGGCGCTGAGGCGCGAGCGCTCGATGCTCGAGGAGCGGCGCGACCGGGTCGAGGAGTCGATCCGGTCCGCGCGGGAGACGATGACGGCGATCCCTCCGGCGGAGAGCGAGGTCCCCGACCTGCCCCCGCACCCCGAGGCGCCGGTGACGCTCCGTGTGGAGGTCGAGGCCCTCAGGCGGGACCGCTCGCGGCTGGAGGCAGGGCTGACCCGGGCCCGGGGCGAGCTGGAGGAGCTGCGCGCCACCGACCCGCAGACGCTGCGGGAGGAGGCGGAGGCCAGGACCGCCGAGCGGGAACAGGCCGAGGCGGCGCTGGCCGAGGTCGAGGAGCGGGCCCGGGAGGCGGCGGCGGCCCGCCAGGCCGCCGCTCG
>DASUTW010000206.1:0-3040 GCA_036374395.1 Actinomycetota bacterium | reverse complement strand
GGCCCGCTCCGGGATCCCGGAGCGGGCCCGAACCCCGATTGCGCAATCGAAGGATGTCGCGTAGCCTCCGGAGGTCGTGGTCCCCGCGCGCGTACGGAGCCGGTTCGCATCCGTCGGCCTGAGCGTGCTGCTCCTTGCCCTCCTGGCCTCCGCGATCCCGGCCGGCGCGGCGTCCACGACCCTCGTCGTCAACGAGATCGACTACGACCAGCCCGGCACGGACGCCGCCGAGTTCCTGGAGATCAAGAACGTCGCGAGCGCGGGGATCGATCTCGACTCCTACAGCGTGCAGCTGGTGAACGGGACCGGGGGCGGGGCCGCCGTCTACCAGACGTTCGACCTCCCCGACGTGACGCTGCCGGCGGGCGGCTACTTCGTGATCTGTGCCAACACCGCCACGGTGCCCGGCTGCGACCTCGACGTGGACCCCGACACGAATCTGATCCAGAACGGGGCGCCGGACGCCGTGGCGATCCGCCTGGGCGTGGCCGTGGTGGACACCGTCTCGTACGAGGGCGACACGGGGGCTCCCTACACGGAGGGGTCAGGCGTCGGCCTCGTGGACGACGCCTCCGAGGGGACCGGGATCTCGCGCTGTCCCGACGGCACCGACACCGACCGGAACAACGTCGACCTGGTGTCCTCGCCCATCACCCCCGGCGCGGAGAACGACTGCCCACCGCCGCCCGGACCCGGCTCCACCACCCTCGTCGTCAACGAGATCGACTACGACCAGCCCGGCACGGACGCCGCCGAGTTCCTGGAGATCAAGAACGTCTCCGACTCGGGGATCGGCCTCGATCCCTACAGCGTGCAGCTGGTGAACGGGACCGGGGGCGGGGCCGCGGTCTACCAGACGTTCGACCTCCCCGACGTGATGCTGCCGGCGGGCGGCTACTTCGTGGTCTGCGCCAACGCCGCCACGGTCCCCGGCTGCGACCTCGACGTGGACCCCGACACCAACCTGATCCAGAACGGAGCCCCCGACGCGGTGGCGATCCGCCTCGGGACCGAGCTCGTGGACGCGGTCTCCTACGAAGGCAACACAGGCGCTCCCTACACGGAAGGGTCCGGCGTCGGCCTCGTGGACGACGCCTCCGAGGGGACCGGGATCTCGCGCTGCGCCGACGGCACCGACACCGACCAGAACAACGTCGACCTGCGGCTGACGCCCGTCAGCCCCGGCGGGACGAACGACTGTCCGGGCCTCCCTCCGCCCTTCGGTGTGTGCGGCGGCCCGGCCACGCTCCTCCACGAGGTCCAGGGCTCGGGGGCCGCCAGCCCGCTCGTCGGTGAGAGCCACGTCATGGAGGCCGTCGTGGTCGGGGACTTCCAGGGACCGGGGCAGATCGGAGGCTTCTTCCTCCAGGAGGAGGACGCCGACGCCGACGCCGATCCCTCCACCTCCGAAGGGGTGTTCGTGGCCCACACGGGGAGCGCGGTCGCGCTGGGCGAGGTGGTCCGTCTCCGAGGCACCGTGGGCGAGTCCTTCGGCCTGACCCAGATCGCGAGCGTGGACCAGCTGGAGGTCTGCTCCACGGGCGCCTCGGTCACCCCCGCGGAGATCACGCTCCCGGTGGACTCGCTGGACGTCTGGGAGGCGGCCGAGGGGATGTCCATCGTGATCCCCCACACCCTCCACGTCTCCGGGAACTTCACGCTGGGCCGGTTCGGCGAGGTGGAGCTGGCGGTGGGAGGCCCGCTCGACAACCCGACCAACGTCGTGCCTCCAGGGGCGCCCGCCGTCGAGCTCCAGGACCTCAACAACAGGAGCAGGATCCAGCTCGACGACGGCAGCAACGTCCAGAACCCGCTCCCGCTCCCGCCCTACCTCGGGCCCGACGGGACGCTCCGCACCGGCGACACGATCCCGTCGCTCTCCGGCGTTCTCGGCTTCGCCTTCGGCGTGTACGAGGTCCACCCCACCGGGCCCGTGGAGTTCGACCGTGTGCAGCCCCGCCCGGAGAGCCCCCCCGACGTCGGCGGCTCGATGACCGTCGCGGCCTTCAACGTCCTCAACTACTTCACGACGCTCGACGGCCAGGGCCCGATCTGCGGTCCGCAGCAGGATCAGGGCTGTCGCGGAGCCGATAGCGAGTTCGAGCTCGAGCGGCAGCGAGCGAAGCTCGTGGCGGCGCTGGCCGAGCTCGACGCGGACGTCGTCGGCTTCATGGAGATCGAGAACCACCCGGGCGACGTGCCCACGGCGGACCTCGTGGCGGGGATCAACGACGTGCTCGGCCCGGGCACCTACGACTACATCGCGACGGGGGCGGTCGGCTCCGACGCGATCCGCCAGGCCATCATCTACAAGCCGGGCGAGGTCACGCCCGTGGGCGACTTCGCGATCCTGGATCAAAGCGTCGATCCTCGGTTCCTGGACGACTTCAACCGCCCCGTGATCGCGCAGACCTTCCGGGAGAACGGCACCGACGACCTGGTGACGGTCGCCGTCAACCACCTCAAGTCGAAGGGTTCGGACTGCAACGCGATCGGCGACCCCGACCTCGGTGACGGCCAGGGCAACTGCAACCTGACGCGGCTGGCCGCGGCTGAGGCGCTCGTGGACTGGCTCGCGACGGATCCCACCGGAAGCGGGAGCGCCGAGGCGCTGATCGTCGGGGACCTCAACTCCTACGCCCAGGAGGATCCGATCGTGGCGATCGAGGCGGCGGGCTACACGGATCTGGTCGAGGAGTTCGTGGGCGCCGGCTGGGCCGAGGGAGCCTACTCCTTCAACTTCCAGGCGCAGTCCGGCTACCTGGATCACGGGCTGGCCAGCCCCGCCGCGCTGGCCAGGGTGACCGGGGCCGCGTTCTGGCACATCAACGCCGACGAGCCCGTGGCCCTCGACTACAACGACTTCAACCAGCCCGCGCTGTTCAGCCCCGACCCGTTCGCCTCGAGCGACCACGACCCCGTCGTGATCGGGATGTGCGAGACGACGGCTCCGGTCGTGGACGTGACGGTCTCGCCGGACGTGCTGTGGCCGCCCGACCACAAGTACCGTGACGTGACCACGTCGGTCTCGGTGACCGAC
>DASUTW010000205.1:0-5915 GCA_036374395.1 Actinomycetota bacterium | reverse complement strand
GCGACGGGCGGACGTGGTGGTGGTGGGGGGCGGGCACAATGGGCTCGTCTGCGCCGCGTACCTGGCGAAGGCGGGCAAGTCCGTGGTCGTGCTCGAGCGGCGCGGCGGTGACCGAGGAGCCCTGGCCCGGCTTCAAGGTCTCCACGCTCTCCTACGTCGTCAGCCTGATGCCGGAGCGGATCATCAAGGATCTCGAGCTCCGGAAGCACGGGTTCGAGGTCTACCCGATCGATCCCGCGTACTTCTCGCCGTTCCCCGACGGGCGCGGCGTGCTGATCTGGGAGGACCCTGCGAAGGCCGCGAAGGAGATCGCGAAGCTCAACGAGGACGACGCGCGGGCCTACCTGCGCTACGAGCACGACCTCGAGGAGCTGGCCTCGATCGTCCGGCCGCTGCTGCTTCGGGTCCCCCCTTCGGTGGAGCTGGGGTCGTGGGCGGACCTGCGCGAGGCGATCGGGCTCGGGGGCTACTTCTTCCGCCGCCGGAGGAACCTGGCCAAGCTGGCCGACCTCATGACGCTCTCGGTGGCCGACTTCCTCGACCAGTACTTCGTGGACGAGGCGGTGAAGGGGGCTCTGTCGCCGGGCGGGGTGATCGGGGCCTGGGGCGGCCCGATGACGCCGGGGTCGGCCTACGTGCTGCTCCACCACCGGATGGGCGACGCGGCGGGGCCGCACGGGGCCTGGGCGTTCGTGCGCGGAGGCATGGGGGCGCTGTCGGGGGCGATCGCGAGGGCCGCGGCTGCGGCGGGCGCGGAGATCCGCACCGGAGCGCCCGTGAAGCGGATCGCGGTGACGGGCGAGCGAGCCCGCGGCGTGGAGCTCGAGGACGGGACGACCATCGCGGCGCGGGCGGTGGTGTCGGCCGCCCACCCCCACCTGACCTTCTTCGATCTCGTGGGTCGTGAGCACCTGCCGGCGGGGATCGTCGAGGATCTCGAGCGCTACCGGACGCGCGGGGCCTCGGCCAAGGTGAACCTCGCTCTCTCCCAGCTTCCCGATTTCACCGCGATGCCCGGCACCGAGCTCGGCCCCCAGCACCCCGAGTTCATCATCTGTCCCTCGGTCCCCTATCTGGAGCGGGCGTGGGACGACGCGAAGTACGGGCGATGGAGCGCCGAGCCCATGCTCGACTGCGTGATCCCTTCGACGAAGGACCCCACGTTGGCACCCGACGGGAGCCACGTGCTGACGGCGTTCGTCCAGTACGCGCCGTACGAGCTCGAGGAGGGGAAGACCTGGGACGACGAGCGAGAGGCGTTCGGCGACCGGGTCGTGGAGACGATCGCCGCCTACGCGCCCAACGTCCCCGACGCGATCCTCCACCGCCAGGTCATCACGCCCCTCGACCTGGAGCGCGAGTACGGCCTCGTGGGCGGCAACATCTTCCACGGCGAGATGTCGCTCGATCAGCTCTTCTCCCTGCGTCCCACGCCGATGATGGCGCGCCACCGGAGCCCGATCCGAGGGCTGTACCTGGCGGGCTCGGGGACGCATCCGGGCGGCGGCGTGATGGGGGCCCCGGGCTTCAACGCCGCGAGGGTGGTCCGTCGCGACCTCCGCCTCCGCCGCGGCTGAGCTCGACTCTCGGCCCACCGCGCGAACCGACGCAGTCGATGGTGCGTCCGCATCCTGGGCGGCCCTTAGCGAAGCCCCTTGCTAGGCCTCCGTAGAGGGTGCAACCGGAAGGACGGCGGGGCGTGCTCGATGACGAGGAACGGCGGCGGCTGGAATCCGCGTATCGGGACTTCGGTGGAGAGGTCTGGCGAGCGATCCATGCCTACGCCGGCGGACGTCGGGACGTCGCGGATGAGGCCGTCGCCGAGGCCTTCGCCCAAGCCGGTCGTCGCATCGAGCACATCCGGTCGCTTCGGCCGTGGGTCTTCCGGGCCGCCTTCCGGATCGCGGCGGCAGAGTTGGCGCGCGGGCGTCACGCGGCGCCACTCACCGAGCTCGGTGACGCCCGCGAGCTCGAGGACGGCTCCGGAGACATCCTCGACCTGCTCGAGTCGCTCAGCCCTCGTCAGCGTCGGGTGTTCCTTCTACGGGAGATCCTCGGCTTCTCGACCATGGAGTCGGCCGATCTGCTTGGTTCGAGCGTGGTCTCGGTTCGGGTGCATCTGCACGCGGCGCGGCGCCGGCTCCGCGAGTCGCTCTCGGAGGGGATCTGAGTCATGACTCGCATGACCCTGCCCCCCGTCGAGCCGCCCGACCTCTGGCCGGAGATCGAACAGCGGCTCTCGGATCCACGCCCCGTCCATCGGGTCGCGGGACGACTCGCCGCTGCCGTCGTGGCCCTGCTGGTCTTCGTCAGCTCCGGACTCCTCCTGTGGCGAGCGTTCACCCCCGAGCGCAACGATGCCGTCGGCCTGGCATCCGGGGCCCTGGACGCGATCCCTGGCGGCTGGACGCGGCTCCCCGACCCACCGGAGGTGAGGCTCGGGGCGTCCTACGTCTGGACGGGAACCGAGCTGCTCGCGTGGGGTGGCTGCGACCCGTCGGTGCGTGAAGAGTGTGCCGCGACGGCCGACGGCTACGCGCTGGACCCGACGGTGGGCCGCTGGTCCCGGTTGGCGGCCGCGCCGGCCGAGGGAGCGCACTCGGCGGCCATCTGGACCGGAAGCGAGGCCCTCTTCCTCGCGCTGGACGGGCCGGTCCGGGGGGTCGCTCTCGACCCTGAGAGACGCGCATGGCGTTCGATCGCCGAGGGTCCCCTCGATGGGCGGACGGGGGCGATCCCGGTGTGGACGGGGTCCCGGGTCTTCGTCTGGGGAGGCGGAGAGGCGAGCCTCTCATCGAGCGATGGGGCGATGTACGACCCGGGATCCGACGAGTGGACGGTCGTCGCCCCCAGCCCCATCTCCCTGAACAGCGCGAGCGGTGTCTGGACCGGAGACGAGGTGATCGTCTTCGGGTCGTTGCTCGGGCAGGGGAATCGGGCCCGGACCGAGACCGCCGTCGGCGCCGCCTACGATCCGGAGGCCGACGCGTGGAGGACGCTCCCCGCGTCGCGGCTCTCTCCGCAAGCGACCTCGGCCGTGTGGGTGGGAGGACGGATGGTGGCGTGGGACTACGAGCCCCGGTCCCAGGAGTACGACCCGGGGAACGACCGGTGGGGGCCCCCGATCGAGATGCCGTTCGAGTTCGACGAGTGCTACCCGGACAGTCTCGCCCTCGGGGACCTGGTGTTCGCCTTCTACTGCGGACGGGCGGCCCTGTACGACACGGTGGGCGGGACGTGGGAGGAGATCGACGGCGGGATCGTCGAGGAGGAGATCTGGTCGGACGCGTACGAGCGATTCCTGAAGGTGTGGCGGTTCGCCGATCTCGTCCCGGCGGGCCCGGTCGCGTTCCTCGCCGCCGAGGGCATCACACTGAACCCGAAGGGGGTCGCATGCTACGGCTGCCCCGGATCGCCGACCTCGCTCTGGGCCTTCCGACCGGGCTGACGGCCAGCCGACCGGGCCCCTCAGACGGCCGTCGCGGGGTCGAGCCTGACCTCAGGTCGGCGCCGCGCTCCGACCTCGGACAGGATCATGGCCGCGACCGCGAGCGCGGCGCCGACCCACTGGTGGGGCTCAAGTCGCTCCCCCAGCCAGATCGCCGCGGCGATCGCCGCCACCACCGACTCGCCGGCCAAGATGATCGCGGCGCGGGTGGCGCTGACCGTCCCCTGGGCGAGCACCTGGATCGTGAAGGCGACGCCCGACCCCAGCACCCCGGTGATGACGAGCAGGGGCCAGACTTGGATCGCGTCGGCCACGTGCAGCCCCTCTCCCGCCGTCGCGATCAGGTGCAGGCCCGCCGCTCCGACGAGCTGGGCCAGCGCCAGCGGGAGCGCCGGATGGCGCCCCGCGAAGTACCCGACGGCCACCACGTGCCCCGCCCACACGACCGCCGACGCCAGAACGAGCAGGTCGCCGGGGCGCGGTGCCAGGTCGCCGAGGCCCGGCACCGAGAGCAGCGCGAGTCCCACGACCGAGATCCCCACGGCGACCCAGGCGGCCCGGGTCACCGGCCGCCGGAACAGCAGCAGCCCCAGCAGCGGCGTGAACACGACGTACAGCCCGGTAACGAACCCTGCGTTCGTCGCGCTGGTGCGCTGCAGCCCCGCCGACTGGAGCAGGAACGCCACGAACATCAGCCCGCCGAGGACCACGCCTGGAGCGAACAGCCGACGCGGCTGGAGGCCCTTACGCGCGAGGAACGGCAAGGTGAGCGCCAGCGTGACGACCCCCATCAGCCGGCTCCACGCCGTGAAGGGAAGGACCGGCAGCCGCTCGAGCGCCTCCTTCCCCGCGGGGAAGGTCAACCCCCAGATCAGGGGCGTGAGCAGAAGGAGAAACCCGGCGTCCCGCCGGCGTTGGGTCGGTCTCGACGCCATCCTGGGTCGGGCTAGCGCCCCGGCCTCATCGCGCGAACACCTCGCGGCCGCGCGAGACGGTCAGGACCGGACGGAGCTCGCGCGGGTCGGGGACGTCGAAGGGGTCCACTTCGTAGGCGGCGAAGTCGGCCGAGGACCCCGGCTCGAGCCTTCCCTTCTTCTCCAGATGGCCGATGCGTGCGGCGCCGACGGTGAAGAGTCGGATCGCGTCGTCGCGCCCCATGCGCTGGGCGGGGTCGTGGTGGTTCTCCAGGGCCCAGATCCCGTGCATCGGGTCGAGGGGCGTCACCGGCGTGTCGGATCCCGCGCCCACCTCGAGCCCGCGCATCATGAGCTCGCGGAAGGGGTTCATCGGCCAGGCCCGCTCCGGACTCAGGCGCTGCTCGTACATCCCTCCGGCGTGGCCCCAGAAGGCGTCGAAGACCGGCTGGATCGAGATGGCGAGCCCCAGGTCCGCGGCCCGCTCCACGTGCTGGAGCGAGGCCATCTCGAAGTGCTCCAGACGGTGGCGCCGGGCACGGAAGTGGCGGCGGCCACGCGAGTCGAGCGCGTGGTAGACGCGTTCCCAGCCCCGGAGCGCCTGCTCGATGGCGGCGTCGCCGATCACGTGGAGGCCGACCTGGAGGCCTGCCAGATGGGCGTTGTGGAGGAACTCGACCAGGGTATCGTCGTCGTACTGGAGGGCGCCGCTGCCCTCCCCGTCCTCGTAGGGCTCGAGCACGGCGGCGGTCCTGGCCCCGATCGAACCGTCGAGCGTGAGGTCGCCGCCGGCGCGAGGGAAGCCGTGCTCCATCACCCACGGGAGGTCCATGTCGGCGATGTAGACGATGCAGTCGACGGGGAGGCGCTGGAGGTGGCCCAGGAGGACCTCGACGTCGCGGCGTCCCTGCTTGTCGGGCATCGCCATCTCTTGGACGGTGGTGACGCCCCGCGAGGCGGCCAGCCCCGCCGCCCGCAGCTGCGCGTCCTGGACGGCGGCGGGCTCGAGCGAGGCGTGGTACCAGCGCTGGACCTGGGAGTTGGCGGCCTTCCGGAGGAGGCCGGTCGGGCGGCCCGTCTGATCGCGCTCGGCGCCTTCGTGCTGGAGGGCGCCGGAGGTCTCCAGTGCGCGCTCGTTGGCCAGGCTGAGGTAGCCGTCGGTCCGCACCAGCACGATGGGGTGCAGCGAGACGCCGTCCAGCTCGGAGATCGTGGGCAGCGTCGGGTCCTCCCAGGAGGACTCGTCGAACCCGGCTCCGAGGACGGAGCCGTCCCGGTCGCCGGCGTAGTCGCGCACGATGCTCAGCAGCTCGTCCTTCGAGCCCGCCGCGGAGAGGTCGAGCCCCTCGCCCTTCATCCCCGTGGCCGAGAGGTGGACGTGGGCGTCCACGAAGCCTGGGATGATCGTCGTGCCGGGGAGATCGACGACGCGGTCGGCCTGGGGCGGTTCGCCCGATCCGGCCCGCTCCACGTGGCGCTCGTCCACGAGCAGCCACGAGCCCCCGCCGTAGGGCGACAGTGTGTGGACGCGTGACGCTCGATAGAGGGTTCGC
>DASUTW010000204.1:0-6664 GCA_036374395.1 Actinomycetota bacterium | reverse complement strand
TGCTCATCGTCCTGGGCCTCCTCATCGGGCCCGGCGGCGTCAGCATCTTCTGAGGCCGCGCCCGGCTCAAGTCGGGCTTGCGATCCTCCGAGTGATGCCGTAGGACAGGGGGAACCCCATGCCTGCGGACATCACTCCTATTCGGCGCTCGACCGTGCTCGCAGCGGCGCTGCTCGCGCTGACGGGTCTCCTTGCGACCCCCTCGGCGCGAGCAGCGCCGCAAACACCCCGGTTCGGCCCGCTGATCGAGGGCCACGCCGCCTACGAGGGCCAGAGCCGCTGCGCGCCCAAGGAGAAGCCCGGCGTCACGGCGTTCCGCAAGCTCCTCGTTTCCACCTACGGCGAGACGTGGATGAACTCGAGCCGCGCGTGCAGCGTGGGCGGGAAGAGCGAGCACAAGGAGGGGCGCGCCCTCGACTGGGCGATGAACGCCTCCAGGCCCAAGGACCGCAGGAAGGTGAAGGACCTCTTCGCCTGGATGTTCGCGGACGACGCCCGGGGGAACGCCAACGCGATGGCCCGGAGGCTCGGGCTGATGTACGTGATCTGGAACCGCAGGTGGTGGACGTCGTGGGAGGGGACCTGGAAGCGGTACTGCGTCCAGAAGCCCCGGGGATGCAAGACGCCGTCGGGGTCCTTCACCCACCCGCACGACGACCACGTCCACTTCAGCTTCTCGTGGCAGGGAGCCCGGAAGCGCACGAGCTTCTTCACCCCCGAGCGGTCGTTCATCACCGGGATGGCGGCCTCGAGCGACGGCGGGTACTGGCTGGCGGGGGGGGACGGGAGCGTGCGGGCCTACGCCGCTCCGTTCCACGGCTCCAAGGCGGGGAGGTTCCCGCCGGCGCCCATCGTGGAGATGGCCTCCCGCCCGGACGATGACGGGTACTGGCTCGTCCTCCGGTCGGGCCGCGTGATCGCGTTCGGCGAGGCCGAGCTCCACGGCCGGGTGACGCGGAAGAAGGCCGTCATCGTCGGGTTCGCGGCCACGCCGACGGGGCAGGGGTACTGGCTCCTGACCAAGCAGGGGAAGGTCGCGGCCTTCGGCGACGCCGGCCGCTTCGGCCGGGTGGAGAAGGGGGCCGCTGCGGTGTCCGGGATCGTCCCCACGCCCTCGGGGCATGGCTACTGGGTCTACGCGGCCGGGGGCGAGGTCTTCGCCTTCGGAGACGCGGAGCATCGGGGAGATCTGGCCGATGCGTCTCTCGCCGCGCCGGTCGTGGGCGGGGCCGTGAGCGGTCCGGACGGCTACTGGCTCGTCACCCGCAAGGGCAACGTCCACGCCTTCGGCTCGGCCCAGCTGCACGGCCAGGCCGCCAAGAAGGGCCTGGGCCCGGTCGCCGCCATCGCCGGGTCGCCCTCGGGTTCCGGCTACTGGGTCGTGGGGCGGACGGGGAGGGTCGCGGCCTTCGGGGACGCGAAGCTCCGCGGCTCCCTGTGAGCCGTCAGAGCATCCTCCCGCTGAAGAGCAGGCCGATCGGCATCACGAAGAGGATCGCCACGAACGCGACGAGGCGCGGCGTGGTGCGCACGATCCACTCGTCCAGTGCCATGATCATCGTCTGGAGCGGACGGTAGAGGAAGGCCAGGAGGAGCACGGTGACGATGGCCACCGCGATCGCCTGCGCCAGGACGATCTGCACGGCGATGGGGTTGCCCAGCAGCATGGCCGCGAAGAGCGTGTCGGCCAGCGTGGTGATGTTCGCCCCCGCGATGTAGGGGATCGCCTCGCGCCGCTCGATGTAGCCCTTGCTCGCCAGCGGGACGAGGATCGTGAGCGCCACCGACACCGACAGGGTGAGCAGTGCGGCGAGCATCCCGAGCCCGAACATCGCCCATGGGTGCTTCATCCAGTGGCCGCGCTCCCCGGCGTGCTTCTCCCCGTCGAGCGCCGGCAGCACGAAGTCGAGCAGTTTGAACGACGCGAGGATGACGGCCAGGCCCAGGGGGAAGAGCAGCGGCCCCGGAAGGAGCTCCGACGCGAAGCGGGTGATCGGCCCCCAGACGGCGTCCACGATCCCGTTGATCCCGGCCGAGGAGCGCCACGTGACGCCCGAGAGGAGGCCCGACTTGAGGATCCCGTAGCCCAGGAACATCCCGGGCACGTACACGACGGCCGTCATCCCCAGGGCCAGGACCCCCATCCCGATGCTCTCCCGCCGCCGATGCCGGTTGCGCTGGCGCATCGCGTAGAGGAACCCGACGAGGAGGACGATGAACGAGGCGCCCAGCCGCGAGCCGGAGAGCATGGTGAAGGTCTGGGCCTGGGTCGTGGCCCCGGCCGTGAAGAGGGCGAGCGACGCGGCGGCGACCGGTGATCCCGAGAGGACGAGGTAGGCGCCCAGCCAGCCCAGCCCCATCGTGCTGACCATGTTGTCGACGGGGAAGGTGCCCTGGAGCCGGGGGGCGATGGCCTCGGCGCCCCCCTTCATCAGCTCGATCGACAGCACCAGGAGGAAGAAGGCGGCCAGGAAATGGCCCACCTTGTTGGCCAGCACGGGCAAAGGCCGACGCCGTTCGCGGGGGGCCTCGACCGGTTCGGGGGCCGGGGCGGGCACGGCCCGATCCCCGTTCCCGCGGGGGATGGCCTCGGGCTCGGATGCGCGCTTCGACTTCGACTCGTCGGCGGAGATGTCCTTCCCCATGTGCTCGGGGCCGTCAGGGGCCGGGGCTCACGATACGATATCGACAGGGTGCCGGGGTGACAACGGTCCGGGCCCTTTCCTTGCTCGTACCCGGCGGGAAGGCTCCATGAACGAGTATCGACCAGAGGAGATCGAGCCCAGGTGGGTTGCCGCCTGGGAGGATGAGCGGCTGTACGAGGCCGGGGGCGAGGGGGATCCCCGTCCCCGCTTCTACGCGCTCGACATGTTCCCGTACCCGTCCGGCGACATCCACATGGGTCACGCGGAGGCGTTCGCCATCGGCGACGTGGTGGCCCGCTTCCACCGGATGCGCGGCCTGAACGTCCTGCACCCGATCGGGTGGGACGCGTTCGGACTGCCGGCGGAGAACGCCGCGATCCAGCGGGGGATCCATCCGAAGACGTGGACCTACGAGAACATCGACAAGCAGGCCGCGTCGTTCAAGCGGTACGGCGTGTCGTTCGACTGGACCCGTCGCCTCAACACCTGCGACCCGGAGTACTACCGCTGGACCCAGTGGCTGTTCCTGAGGCTCCACGAGCGGGGCCTCGCCTACCGGAAGCTCGCGCCCGCGAACTGGTGCCCCAAGGACCAGACGGTGCTGGCCAACGAGCAGGTCGTGAACGGCGCCTGCGAGCGGTGCGGGACGCCCGTCGTTCGGAAGGACCTCACGCAGTGGTTCTTCCGGATCACCGAGTACGCGGAGGCGCTCCTCGACGACATGGAGCTGCTCGAGGACTGGTCCGACCGAGTCCTGACGATGCAGCGGAACTGGATCGGGCGCTCGGAGGGGGCGGAGGTCGAGTTCGAGATCGCCGAGACGGGCGACCGGGTGACCGTCTTCACGACCCGCCCTGACACGCTCTGGGGCGTGACGTTCATGGTCTTCGCGCCCGAGCACGAGCTGGTGCCCGCGCTCGCCGAGCGAGGGGGAACGTCGGCCGAGGCCGCCGAGCTGCTGGAGTGGGTGCGCTCCACGCCGCTTGCCTCGCGAGACCTGGGCGAGTCCCGCGAGGGCATCGGGCTGGGCGTGCACGCCGTGAACCCCGTGAACGGCGAGAAGGTGCCGATCTTCGTGGCTCCCTACGTCCTGATGGAGTACGGGACCGGTGTGGTCATGGGCGTGCCCGGGCACGACCAGCGGGACTTCGAGTTCGCTCGCG
Source organism: Actinomycetota bacterium (assembly GCA_036374395.1). Lineage (GTDB taxonomy): Bacteria > Actinomycetota > UBA4738 > UBA4738 > CALAEC01 > DASUTW01. Next base: position 2,856 of record DASUTW010000204.1, on the reverse strand, counting down.
AGCACGGTCTCGAGGTGCGCGTCGTGATCCAGCCGGAGGGTGAGGAGCTCGAGGCCGAGGAGATGACCGAGGCGTATCCGCACGAGGGCGTGATGGTGCGGTCCGGAGCGTTCGACGGCACCCCCTCGCCGGCGTCGATCGGGCGGGTCACGGCCTGGCTCGAGGAGACGGGGCGCGGCCGCCCGGCGGTGACGTATCGCCTCCGCGACTGGCTGATCTCCAGGCAGCGGTATTGGGGCGCGCCGATCCCGATCATCCACTGCCCCGAGTGCGGCGAGGTGCCGGTGCCGGAGGAGGACCTGCCCGTTCTCCTCCCCGAGGATGTGGACTTCGCCCCGACGGGCGAGTCGCCCCTGGCCAAGCACGAGGGGTTCGTGAACGTGTCGTGCCCGCGCTGCGGCGGCGCCGCGCGGCGCGAGACGGACACGATGGACACGTTCGTGGATTCGTCCTGGTACTTCTTCCGGTACTGCTCGCCGCACGAGGACGATCGACCGTTCGATCCCGAGGCCGTGGAGCGGTGGATGCCGGTCGGCCAGTACACGGGGGGGATCGAGCACGCGATCCTCCACCTCCTGTACTCGCGGTTCCTCACCAAGGTGCTGCACGACATGGGGATGGTGTCGTTCCGCGAGCCCTTCCCCCGGCTGCTGAACCAGGGGATGGTCATCATGCAGGGGGCCAAGATGTCGAAGTCGCGGGGGAACCTCGTCGAGCCCCTTCCCCTGATCGAGAAGTGGGGGGTCGACACGCTCCGCGTGACGATGCTGTTCGCGGGGCCCGTCGAGGACGACGTCGACTGGGCCACGGTCTCGCCGGCCGGCGTGCACTCGTGGCTGGGACGGGTGTGGCGCGTGGGGCTGGCCGTGGCCGACCAGGAGGGCGAGGACCCCGAGGACCTCCGGCGCCTGACGCACCGCACGATCCGCGAGGTCGCGGCCCTCTACGAGCGGTTCCGGACCAACGTGGCCGTGGCGCGGCTGATGGAGCTCACGAACGAGATCCGGCGGGTGCTGGACGAGGGAGGGAGCGCCCGGCGTGCCGCCGAGGCCCTGGTGCTGATGCTCGCGCCGATGGCCCCGTTCATCACCGAGGAGATCTGGCGGGGGACGTGGGGCCGGACGGAGAGCGTGCACGTCCAGGACTTCCCCTCGTTCGATCCCGACCTGGCCCGGGAGGAGACCGTCACGCTCGTGGTCCAGGTAGACGGGAAGGTGCGGGACACGATCGACGTGCCGGCCGACGTGGACGAGGAGGAGGCGGTCGAGCTGGCCCGGGCCTCCGAGAAGGTCCGGCGGGCCTTGGGTGGGCGCGAGGTCTCGCGCGTGATCGCCCGGCCGCCCCGCCTGGTGAATCTCGTGACGGCGGTGTGAGGCGCGCCCTCGCTGGATAGGTACCCCTGCGCACAGGACGAAGGGGGTTTTCCATGGATATCGGACTCTTGCTCCTGCGTCTCGTGCTGGGCGGGACCTTCGTCGCGCACGGGACCCAGAAGCTCTTCGGATGGCTCGGCGGGCACGGACTCGACGACACCGGCCGCTTCTACGAGGAGCAGCTGGGCTACCCGCGAGGCCGGCTCGCCGCGGCGCTGGCCGGCCTGGCCGAGACGGGGGGCGGTCTGCTCCTCGCGTTCGGGCTCCTCACCCCGCTGGGGGCGGCCGCCACCGTGGGGGTGATGCTGAACGCCACGCTCACCGTCCATCTGCGGAACGGCTTCTTCAACCAGGACGGGGGCTTCGAGTACCCGCTGGTCAACGCGGCCGCCGCTGCGGCGCTGGCCTTCGTCGGCCCGGGGTCGATCTCGCTGGACGCGGCGCTCGGCCTGGGGCTGTCGGGACTCGCCTGGGGCTTCGTCGCACTGCTGCTGGGGCTCATCGTCGGGACCGCCGTGTACTGGTCTCGCGAGATGGAGTGGGAGGAGCCGGGGGAGGAGGAGGACCGCCGGGCCGCCTGAGCGATCGCGACCCTCCCGCCGAGTGCGTGGAGACGCCGGCCAAGCGCAAGCGGTGATTCAGGCCACTCGGAGGGCGACCGTCACGCCGTCCCGGGTGGGGACGATCGTCGAGCGGTAGCGCTCGTCGCGGGCAACGGCCTCGTTGTGCTCGCGGATCGCGGTGGTCCACTCGGGACGCCGGTCCTCGGGGTCGTCTTGGGCCACCCGACCCGACCAGAGTACGTTGTCGCAGAGGTACAGCCCGCCCACGCGGATCCGCTCGCGAGCCTTGCGCCAGGCCTCGGGATATCCGTGCTTGTCGATGTCGCAGAAGACGACGTCGAACTCGCCCGGGGTGTCGTCGATCAGCTCGAGGGCGTCGCCCACGTGGGAGCGGACGCGATCGGCGAAGCCGGCCCGTTCGAGGTAGTCGAGGGCCAGCCGCTGGTTCTCGGCGTCCCCCTCGGTCATGTGGACCTCGCCCTCGGGGCCCACCGCCCGGGAGAACCAGTAGGCGGAATAGCCGTAGCCGGAGCCCATCTCGAAGACGCGGCGGGCGCCGATCGAGCGGGCCAGGACCTCCATGGTCTGGCCCACCACGCGCCCCACGATCGGGAAATCGTGCTCCTCGGCTCGGTCCTCCATCTCGGCGGCCACGGGGTGGTCCTCGTCCAGCAGCTCGCGGAGGTACCGCTCCACCTCGGGGTTCACGATGTCCATCTCGGCGCTCCTCTCGGCGGGACCGGCACAGGATAGGTGAGCCCGGGCGTTCGTGTCGGCGGCGGCCGGTACGATGCGGGCCTCCCCCTCCCGAGACGCGGCCGGACGCCGCGCTTCCATGGACGGGTTCCGCGACTGGCTGGAGGGGCTGACCGCGAGGGAGCTCGCGGTGTACGGGGTCGTCGCGCTGGCGCTGCTCGTGG
>DASUTW010000203.1:0-3486 GCA_036374395.1 Actinomycetota bacterium | reverse complement strand
GCGCGATCGACCGCATGCTCGAGGTCTCGTCCTAGACCGGCCCGGCCACCGGCAGCCGCACCACGAAGCAGGCCCCTCCTCCATCGCGGTCCCGATACGCCGCCGAACCGCCGTGGGCCTCGGCCAGGGCCTTCACGATGGCCAGGCCGAAGCCCACGGATCCACCCTCGCGCTCCGACCGGAAGGGATCGAACAGCGTCGGCTGCTGGTCCGGCGGGATCCCCTCTCCCCTGTCCGTCACCTGGACAACGACCTCGTGGACCGGGGACGAGACACGCAGCTCGAACGGCTCCCGTCCGTAACGAAGGGCGTTGCTCACCAGGTTGACGAGGATCTGCTCCACCCTCCCGGGATCGGCCCGCAGGACCACGTCGTCCGGGACCTCGACCTCGATCCGATGCGCCCCCTCCACGTAGGCGAGAGCACGACGGACCAGCGGCGCCATCGACACGTTCTCGAAGGTCAGCTCCAGCCGGCCCCGCTCCAGGCGGGCCAGGTCGAGGAGGTCGATCGCGAGCCGCTCCAGCCTCTCGGCCTGCCGGTCGGCACTCCTCAGGAGGTCCAGGCGGGTCTCCTTCGACAGGCGTCCCACCCGGGGAGAGAGGAGGATCGTGATCGTCCCCCGTATCGCTGCGATCGGGTTCCGGACGTCGTGGGCGAGCGTGGAGACGAGGCCGGCCCGGAGCCGGTCGATCCTGCGAAGCCGGGTCAGGCGATCCTCGGCCAGGGCCCGCTCGCGCGTGAGGTTCCGTGCCATCAGACCTCCTACGAGGGCGATCAGGAGGCCGAGGCCCATCCGGAAGGTGATGCTGTTCCACTGGAGGTTGAAGCCCTCGAAGGTCGCGTATCCCCAGAACTCGCGAGCCACGTAGAGGGCCGTGACGGCCGCCCAGGTCCCGAGGGCGCCCCGGAGCTGGAACTTGATGGCGCCCTCCAGCGGGAGAACGTAGAGGATCGCCCACAGGGCCGACCCGGGGTCGAACGCCCAGAGCCAGACGATCGCCTCGGCCACGAGGACGTCCAGCGCCAGCCCCGCCAGCGCCAGCGCGCGGGCGCCCACCTCGCGGCGGGAGGCGATCCAGAGAGCCCCGTTGCCCGCCGCCAGGACCGCCATCGCCGCCAGGCCGAGCGCGAAGACGGGGATCTCCTCGGGGTAGGGCGCGTCCTCGTAGGCCAGGATCTGGACGAGTCCGAACGCGGTCGCCACCCAGCGCACCGCGATCATGGAGCGTTCCGATCGAAGCAGGTCCACGCCCACGCCGGGGACGCCGCGGGCGGGGGTCCTCGTATCGGTCATCGGGTCATCGTCGCTCCACGTGCCATCCGGGCGGCACCTAGTGTCGCTCGAACGGCTACCGGCAGTCCATGTCCTCTTCCGGGGCGGGGGGCCTTCCCGTAGCATGGCTCCGATGCAGGGGAGGCATGCTCCTGAGGGTTCGCTCACCCGCCGTCTCGGGTTCACCGGACTCGTCGTCCTCCTGCTTGCCGCCACCGCGGCGGTCGCCTCGTGGCGGTTCGGGCTCTTCTCGGAGGCCTCGCCGGAGCCTCCCACCCGGGCCGGCGGCCCCATCCCGGCCCCGACCACTCCCGCGGCGGAGGTCTCCCCCGAGCCGAGCCCCAGCCCGCCCTTCACCCCGGAGCCCATCAACACCGGTGTCGAGGGGCTGACGACCTTCCGGGGCAACGCCACCCGGACCTACCACGGCCGAGGGCCCGTCCCCGAGGATCCCGAGATCCTGTGGAGGTATCCGACGACAGGCGGCCTCTGCGGGGAGTCCTCGGACGCGGGCGGGACGAGGACCTGGTGCGGCACCGGGTGGACGGGGCAGCCCAACGTCGTGGAGTGGGAGGGCCGCACCCAGATCCGGTTCGGAGCTTACGACTACGCCGTCCACATCCTGAACGGCAGGAACGGCCGCCCGATCAAGGAGCCCTTCAGGACCGGGGACCTGATCAAGGGGACGGTCACCAGCGACCCCGACGGGTACCCGCTGCTCTACGTGGGCTCCCGCGACAACCAGCTCCGGATCCTCGCGCTGGATCGAGGGCGCACGATGGAGGAGCTCTGGAGCCTCCCGGCCGACTCGGCCCCAGATCCCACGTGGAACGACGACTGGGACGGCTCCCCGCTCGTGATCGACGACCACCTCCTGGAGGGAGGGGAGAACTCCTGGTTCTACGTCGTGAAGCTGAACCGGGGCTACGACGACCAGGGGAGCGTCACCGTGAACCCCCGGGTCCGCGTGATGGTCCCGGGCTACGACGACGAGCTGATCGCGGCCCTGGGCGACGAGCAGGTCTCGATCGAGAGCTCGGTCGCCTTCCACGACGGCGTGGCGTACTTCGCCAACTCCGGGGGGTTGGTGCAGGGCTGGGACGTCTCCGACGTCCTCTCGGGGGGCGATCGGCACCGCCGCGTGTTCCGTTTCTGGACGGGGGACGACACCGACGCCTCGGTCGTGATCGACGAGGAGGGCTACCTGTACGTGGCCTCCGAGCTCGAGCGATTGAACGGCCGCTCCAGAGAGGTGGGGCAGCTCATGAAGCTCGATCCCCGCAAGCCGAAGGACCCGCTCGTATGGTCGGTTCCCGTCCCGGGAGAGGGAGGCGCGGGAGGCCTCTGGGCCACGCCTGCCGTGCACGGGCGGCTCGTGATCGCCCCCACCAACACGGGACGCATCCTGGCTGTGAACCGCAACACGGGACGCATCCGCTGGGAGCTGCGGCTCCCGCCGCCCACGTGGACCTCGCCGGTGATCGTCGACGACGTGCTCATCCTCGGGGACTGCGCGGGAGTGCTCCACGCGTACGACCTCTCCCGCCCCAGGCGCGAGCCCCCCGAGCTCTGGAGCGTGCAGCTCGAGGGGTGCATCGAGTCCACCCCAGCCGTGTGGGACGGCATGGTCTTCGTGGGGGCCCGCGGCGGCGCGGTCTACGGGATCGGGGATCGGGGGTAGCGGTGGCGACGGATCCGCTCCGTCCGGGCGACGAGGTCCCCGGGATCCCCGATGTCGATCTCTCGCGTCCCGCGCTCGTCGCCTTCTACAAGGTCACCTGCCCCACGTGCCAGGTGGCGGCCCCGCCGATGGAGCGGCTCCACCGAGCCGCGGACGGGGGCTTCGTGGCCGTCGTGCAGGACGGCTCAGACCGCGCCGCCGCGTTCGCGACGGAGCACGGGGTCTCGTTCGACTCGATCCCGGACGAGGACCCCTATCCGATCTCGCGTGCCTGGGGCGTGCGGGTCGTCCCCACGCTGTTCGCCACGGCGGAGGGGCGCGTGGAGGACCTCGTCGAGTCCTGGGATCGAGAGGGGTGGGCCCGGGTCGCGGCCCGCTTCGGGGAGCTCCGCGGGATCCTGGTGCCTACGCCCTCCGAGGAGGGTGACGGGCTTCCTTCCTTCCGCCCCGGGTGAGCGTCCAGGAGCGCGCGCTCGGTCTGAGCGGAGCCGATAGGGTGGGGGACGTGGAGTTCGGGGCGGGTCTCTCG
>DASUTW010000202.1:0-5781 GCA_036374395.1 Actinomycetota bacterium | reverse complement strand
GGCGCGCTGACCTACCGCTGGATCGTCGTCCGCGGCGTCGTGCCGACGGGTCCCGCCCCGCGTCGCCGGCGCGAGCGGACCGCCTGACCAGCCGTTCTGCTACCATCGCCTCCGGCCCCTCAGGGGGTACGACACACGCCCGGGGACCCGCTCCCCGGTCCCGCGAAGCGGGTTGGAGCGGGGTGGAGCCGGGCGGAGGACCGAACCGGAAGGAGGAAGCACCATGCCTGTCGTCACGCGCCGGCAGCTGCTCGAGGCCGGCATCCACTTCGGCCACCAGACCCGCAGGTGGAACCCGAAGATGCGGCGCTACATCTTCGGGGAGCGGAGCGGCATCTACATCGTCGACCTCGAGAAGACGCTGGAGGGCCTCGAGCGCGCCTACGAGTTCGTCCGCGACCTCGCCCGCCGCGACGGCACGGTCCTCTTCGTCGGGACGAAGAAGCAGGCCCAGGACGTCGTCGCGGAGCAGGCGGGGCGGGTCGGCATGCCGTTCGTCAACACGCGCTGGCTCGGCGGGATGCTCACGAACTTCCGCACGATCTTCGCGCGGCTCCAGCGGCTGACCGAGCTCCGGCGCATGGAGGAGTCCGGGGCCTTCGAGTTCCTCCCCAAGAAGGAGGTCCTGAAGCTCCGCCACGAGAAGGAGAAGCTCGAGCGCAACATGGGTGGGATCCAGGACATGAAGCGGGTCCCCGACGCCGTGTTCGTGATCGACACGCTGAAGGAGCACATCGCGGTCACGGAGTCGAACAAGCTCGGCGTCCCCCTGATCGCGATCGTGGACACGAACTGCGATCCCGACCAGGTCGACTACGTGATCCCCGGGAACGACGACGCGATCCGGTCCGTCTCGCTTGTGGCGAGTGTGATCGCCGACGCGATCGAGGAGGGGAAGCAGCTCGCGGCGAAGGACTTCGCGGAGCGGGCCATGGGGGAGGAGGAGGCCTCTCCCGAGCCGCCCGCCGCCGAGCGGGAGGAGGTCTCGGCCCCCAAGCCGCCTGCCGCCGAACGAGGGGAGGTCGCGGCCCCCGAGCCGGAGCCGGCGCCCGCCGCCGACACCTCGGTCTCGGAGTCGAGCCCCGCGGCCGACGCCGAGCGGACCGGCGAGGTCGCCCCCGCCGAGCCCGAGCGCGAGCCGGCCAGGCCGGGAGGGACCTCCTCCCAGCCCGGGGCGGGGGATCGAGCGGCGGCGGGGGATCCCGAGCCGGAGGCCTCCTCCGAGGCCGAGCAGCCGGCCGGAGGGGAGGACGAGGGGCGAGGGGAATCCTGATCGACACTATGGGAGAATCGCGAGGACCGATGGAGATCACGACCGAGATGGTGAGGGAGCTCCGGGAGGCCACCGGGGCCGGCATGATGGACTGCAAGCGCGCCCTGGAGGAGGCTGGGGGCGACATGGCGCGCGCCACCGAGCTGCTCCGGGCCCGGGGCCTTGCCGACGCGGCCAAGCGCGCCGATCGCGTGGCGGCCGAGGGGCTCGTCGAGGCCTACATCCACATGCGAGGCAGCCTCGGCGTGCTCGTGGAGCTCAACTGCGAGACCGACTTCGTGGCCAACACCGACGACTTCCGGTCGCTGGCTCGCGACGTCGCCATGCAGATCGCGGCGATCGCCCCGCGCTGGATCGCGCGCGAGGAGGTGCCGGGCGACGTGGTGGACGGCGAGCGGAAGGTCTACGAGGAGCAGGCACGCCAGGAGGGCAAGCCCGACGACGTGATCCCTCGCATCGTGGAGGGGAAGCTTGAGGCGTTCTATGGAGACCACGTGCTCCTCGACCAGCCGTGGGTGCGCGACGACTCGGTCACGATCGGAGAGCTGATCTCCCAGGCGAGCGCGAAGCTCGGAGAGAAGATCGAGGTCGGCCGGTTCGCACGCTTCAAGGTGGGCGAGGCGGCCCGGAGCTGAGGGAGGGCCATTGACGGCCGAGTCGGGGACGGCGGCGACGCCCGAGCGGCCGCTGTACGGGCGGGTGCTCCTGAAGCTCTCCGGTGACGCCTTCGCCCCTCCCGACCGCGAGTTCGGCATCTCCGAGCAGTCGGTCGAGCTCCTGTCCGCCCAGCTGGCGGACGTCGTCTCGGTGGGCACCCAGACCGCCGTGGTGGTGGGCGGCGGCAACATCTTCCGCGGCCGGGACGCGCCGAACATGGACCGGGCACGCGCCGACTACATGGGGATGCTGGCCACGGTGATGAACGCCCTGGCCCTCCAGGACGCCCTGGAGCGCGCGGGCGTCCCCACTCGGGTCCAGACCGCGATCCAGATGGCGCAGGTCGCCGAGCCGTACATCCCCCGGCGCGCGATCCGTCACCTGGAGAAGGGGCGGATCGTGATCTTCGCCGCGGGGATCGGCCAGCCGTACTTCTCCACCGACACGACCGCGGCCCAGCGGGCCCTCGAGATCCATGCCGAGGCGATCCTCAAGGGGACGCAGGTCGACGGGGTCTACGACAAGGACCCGCGCAAGAACGCCGACGCCGTGCGCTTCGAGCAGCTCGAGTACATCGAGGTCCTCCAACGGGGGCTCCAGGTGATGGACGCCACGGCCATCTCCTTGTGCATGGAGAACGGCTTGCCCATCATCGTCTTCGACTTCAGGGTGGAGGGGAACATCAAGCGCGCCCTGACCGGCGAGCGGATCGGGACGCTGGTGCACGCGGGAGGATAGACGGATGGCGGAAGCGGACGTCCTTAAGGAAGCCGACCACAAGATGAAGCGGGCGGCGCAGGTGGCCCAGGACGAGTTCGCGGGGGTGCGCACCGGTCGGGCCACGCCGGCGATCCTCAACCGCGTGATGGTCGACTACTACGGCACGCCCACCTCGCTGAACCAGCTCGCCTCGATGGCCGTGCCCGAGCCGCGGGTCCTCACGATCCAGCCGTTCGATCCCAACTCGGTCTCCGCGATCGAGAAGGCGATCATGCAGAGCGATCTGGGGCTCACCCCGTCCAACGACGGCCACCTGATCCGGCTCGTCTTCCCCCAGCTCACCGAGGAGCGGCGGAAGGAGCTGATCCGGGTCGTGCGCGAGCGGGCCGAGGAGGGGCGCATCTCGATCCGAAACGTCCGTCGCCACGCCAAGGACGAGCTGGAGAGGATGAAGAAGGACGGCGAGATCTCCGAGGACGACCTCGTCCGCGCCGAGAAGGAGCTCCAGCAGATGACCGACAAGCACGTCGCCGAGGTGGACGAGCTCCTGCAGCGGAAGGAGCAGGAGCTCATGGAGGTCTGATGAGCGAGGACGAGAGACGAGAGGACGTCGACGACCTGTTCGGCGACCTCGACGACTTCTTCGCGCCGATCGACGACGTGGAGTGGCCCGAGGGTGCCGAGCGCGAGGAGGCCGAGGGCGAAGGGGCCAAGGCGGAGAAGGGCGAAGCCGAGGGCGAGGCCGAGGCGGCGGAGCCGAACGAGTGGGCCCCCGCGATCGAGATCCCGGACGAGGAGGAGCTCGTGGGCCGGGGCGAGCTCGGGGAGCCCGACGCAGAAGCCGCCGAGGCCGCCGAAGCCGAGGACCCCTCCGACGCTCCCCCGCCCGAGCAGCCGGCCCCCGAGGAGCCCGAGCCCTCCCTGACCGTGGACGACTTCTTCGACGACGAAGAGGCCGAGGCTCCCGAGGAGGAGGAGGAGGAAGAGGAGGAGATCCAGCCCACCGCCGAGATGTCCGGGGAGGACTGGGCCCGGCTCCGCTCTGCCCTGGGGGAGGACGAGGAGCCCGAGGAGCCCGTCGAGCCTCGAGGGGAGGAGGCGGCCGAGCCGCGCGAGCTGACGATCGACGACCTGGCCGACGGGCCCGACCAGTACGAGGAGCTGCGAGGCGAGGAGCCCGGGGACGAGGAAGCGGTCCTGGCCGAGGAGGCGATCTTCGAGCCGGCCGAAGGGCAGGATCCGGAGGGCGTGGAGGTCGCGGCCGACGAGCCCGCCACGGAGGAGGAGGTGGAGGCCGCCGCCGCGCACTTCGCATCCGGCATCGAGCCGGAGGAGGTCGAGCGCGATCTGCTCTCCGACCTGGACGAGGAGGCCCCGGCCCGGATGGCGGCCGAGCCCGAGCCGGTTGAGGAGCCCGAGGCCGAGGCTCCGGAGGAGGCCCCCGCCGAGGACGTCTTCGAGGACGAGGAGGGGCGGAAGGTGATGCGGGTGACCCCGCGCCCGACCGCTCCGCTGGAAGGGGAGGAGGAGCCTCTCCCGCTGGGCGGCACGGGGGCGCCCACCTGGCAGGAGCCAGCTGCGTACGCCGCGGACGAGGAGGTCCCGGCGGAGGCGGGGGCGCCGCCGCCGGGGCGGAACCTGGGGGCGGCCGTCGCGTCCGGCGTGATCCTGGCCGCGGCCGCCGTCGCGCTGCTGGCGATCGACAAGGGGCCGTTCGTCTGGCTGGCGGTGGCGGTCGTGCTGCTGGGACAGGGGGAGCTGTACGCCGTGCTCCGGACCCGTGGCTTCCAGCCGGCCACTGCGATCGGCCTCCTTGCGGGGCTGTTCGTGATGGTGGGCGCCTACACGAGGGGCGGCTCGGGCCAGGGAGAGGCCGCGATGCTGTTCGGCCTGGCCCTCGCCGCCCTGTTCTCGCCGCTCTGGTTCATGGCGGCGGCGCCGTCCGCGCGCCGGGGGCTCGTGGCGAACGTGGGCGTGACCCTCCTCGGCGTGCTCTACGCCCCCTTCCTGGCGTCGTTCGCGCTGCTGCTGCTGGCGATCCCCGGCAACGACGGCCGGAACCTGCTCCTCACGGTGGTGGGACTGACGGTGCTGTACGACGTGTGCGCGTACGGGGTGGGAACCTTCTGGGGCGACCGGCCGCTGGCGCCGACGATCAGCCCGAGGAAGTCGTGGGAGGGGGCGATCGGCGCCACGTTCATCGTGGTGCTGGTGGCCCTGGCGATCGTGCCGCTCTTCGAGCCCTTCGACCATCCGGGCCCGGCGGTGGGCCTGGCGATCGTGATCGCGATCGCCGCGCCGCTCGGCGACCTGGCCGAGTCGGCGATCAAGCGCGACCTCGGCGTCAAGGACATGAGCTCGCTGCTCCCGGGCCACGGGGGCGTGCTGGATCGACTCGATGCCATCCTCTTCACTGCCCCGGCGGCGTACTACTTCCTGAGGCTCGTCCTGTAGCCCCTCCGGGGGATACGGACGACCTCGATGTAATTGCCAACGCGAGCGGGTACCCTGGGAGCGGTATGCGGCGAGTCGTCATCCTCGGTTCGACGGGCTCGATCGGGACGCAGGCGCTGGACGTGATCCGGCGCAATCCGGAGCGATTCGAGGTCGTCGGCATCGCGGCCGGCTCCAGCCAAGAGCTCCTGGTGGGTCAGGTCCGAGAGTTCATGCCCCCGCTGGTGGCTGTGAGCGATCCGGACGCGGTGGCGGAGCTGCGGGCGGGGCTGGAGGGCCTGCGCACGGTCGAGATCCTGACCGGTCCCGACGCGCCGGAGCAGATGGCTCGGGACCTCGACGCCGACCTGGTCCTCAACGCGATGGTGGGTCGGATCGGCCTGGAGCCGACGCTGGCCGCCCTCCAAACCGGGAAGACCGTGGCGCTCGCCAACAAGGAGAGCCTCGTCGTCGGGGGCGAGCTCGTCATGGATCTGGTGAAGGGCGAGCCCGAGCGGCTCGTCCCCGTGGACTCGGAACACTCGGCGCTCTCCCAGTGCCTGCGGGGCGAGCGACGCGAGGACCTTCGTCGCGTCCTGATCACGGCCTCGGGCGGGCCCTTCCGGGGCTGGACCCGGGACGAGCTGGAGAAGGCCTCGGTGAAGGAGGCCCTGGCCCACCCGACCTGGAAGATGGGC
>DASUTW010000201.1:0-10554 GCA_036374395.1 Actinomycetota bacterium | reverse complement strand
GTTCACACGACCCGCGACCGCGCCCCCTCCACGAACGGCCCTCGCCGCACCAGCACCCTGACGTGCGTGCCGCGCGCCACGACGCCGCCCGGGTCGCGCGCCTCGAACGAGAAGACGAGCCTGCGCCCGTCGACCTCCTTGAGCGTGGCCGTGGCCTCCACTCTCGACCCGGCCGGCGTCGGAGCCAGGTGGTCGAGCTCGACCCTCGTCCCGACCGAGGTCATCCCGGGCTCGAGCGCAGTCTTGATCGCGGCCACCGCTGCCCGCTCTGCGAGGGCCAGCAGCATCGGGGTGGCGTAGACGGGGACGTCGCCCGAGCCGATCCGCTCGGCGGTCTGCTCCTCGGCCGCGGTCTCGGCCACCGTGGCGCTGGTTCCGGGCTGCAGCATCCCTTGTAGGCTATCCCGCGCATGGAAGGGGCATCCGGCGTGATCGCGCTCGTGCTGGCCGAGACCGCGGCCGGCAGCGCCGCCCTTCTCTGGCTCACGGGGCTCTGGGGGAACGTGAAGCGCGGCTTCTTCATCCTCACGACGGCGACCGTGCTGGCCTGCGCTCTGCTGGCGGCCCTGTCCGCGAACGCCGGCGCCACCGAGGCGGGGAGTGGGGGAGCGCGCCTCGTGGTCGTCCTGGCTCTCGCCCTCTCGGCGCTCTCGGCCCTCGCCCTGATCGCGCTCATCCTGCGCCGCATGGCCGCGGGACGCGTCCTGGGCCTGGTCTCGATCCCGGTGGGGGTGGCGCTGCTTGTGGCGATGGCGTCGGTGGCGGAGGCGGGGATGGCGATGGCTCTCGTCGGGCTCTTGGCCGGAGCCGCCTTCATGGGCGCCGTCACCGTCGGCCTGCTGCTGGGGCACTGGTACCTCGTGGACCGGAGTCTGGCCCGGGATCACATCCAGCGGATGGCCGTCGTGCTGATCGGGGCCGTCCTGGTCGAGGCCGTGGCCGTGATGATCGCGGCCGTGGCCGGGGACGTGACGCCGACGGAGGGGTTCGGCCTGTTCCTCACCGTGGGGGGTGCCGCCTTCCACCTGGCGATCGTCCTCGGCATGGTGGCGATCACCGCCCTCATCGCGTTCCTGATCCGGGCCGCGCTGCGCGAGACGCGCCCCCGGGCCGTCCAGGCCGCGACGGGCTTCTTCTACCTCGCCGTGATCACGGCCTTCACCGCCGAGCTCGCCGCGAAGGTCCGGTTCCTGGGCTGAGATGGACGCCGTCGCGGTGGCGGTGGCGTGGATCGGGCCGCTCGCCTTGGCGGGGGCCTGGGCCGCGGTGCGGATCGGAGGGGTCTCGATCTGGGCCGCGATGGCGTGGACGGTGGGTCCCCTGGGCGCGCTCGCGCTGCTGTCCGGCGGGGTGGAGGCGGGGGGCGGGCTCCTCGAGGCCCTGATCGGCCTCGGCGCGGGGCTCGCCTTCTACGCTGCCACCGCGACCTTCCTCTTCCTCGCCCGCGGATGGCGGATCCTCCGGCGGCAGGCCCACGAGCTCTACGCGCGGCGCCGGGGGCTGTCGCTCGGCGCGGTTCTCGCGATCGCGTGCCTCGTCGTGGCTCCGGCCGAGGAGTCGCTGTGGCGGGGCCTGATCCAGGGACGCCTGAGCGGGGCCCTCGGCGAGGCCCCCGGCGCCGCGCTGGCCTGGGCGCTCTACGTCCTGGCCAACCTCGTGAGCGGGAGCGTCCCCATCGTGCTGGGCGCCGTGGTCGGCGGCGCCGCGTGGACGGCCCTCGCCCTCTGGACGGGCGGGATCCTGGCGAGCGTCGCCTGCCACGTCGTGTGGACGGGTCTCATGATCCTCCGTCCGCCCGTGGGGGAAGGATCAGAGCCATGATCCCCGAGGAGGCCCGCCGGGTGCTCCGAGACGGCGTGCTCCTCTACGCCGCGGCGGCCGGCCCCGACGCACCGCACCTCACTCCTATGGTCTTCGTCCTGGCGGAGGACCGCCTCTGGGCCACCACAGCGCGTCGGTCCCGGAAGGTTCGCCTGTGGCGAGCGAGGCCGGACGGAGGAGGGCTCGTCCGGGTCGGCGACCGGGCCGTGTCCTTCCGGGGCCGCGTCGATCTCTACGACCTCCTCGACCCCACGACCTGGGGCCGCTCCCTCCTCCGGAGTCAGCTGCTGACCCGGGCGGCGCTCGGCTTCTCGCGGAAGAACGCGAGGTTCTTCGCCGGCTACGCCCGCGACGCGCGCCGTGTGCCCTTCGGCTGGACGCCGCCGGGCAGGGTCTTCCTCTCGATCGCGCTCCGAGACGGGGTCCTGCTGGACCTCTCGGAGGGAGAGGTGCTCCGCTCCTGGGGGAGGCTCGACGGGGGTCTGATCGGCGCGACCTCGTTCCGCCGGGGGCCTGCCCGACCCGCCCCCGACGCGGGCGTCCCCGGCGACGTGCGGGACGCCCTCGGTGACGAGGGACGAGGCGCGCTGGCCCTGGACGACGCCCCGGTCCTCCCCGTCCGATGGAGGCGCTCCGAGGAGGAGGGGGCCTACTACGCGGTCGTCCCCGCTTCGTTCCTGGAGCGGACCGGCGCCGCGGATCGGGCGCCGGCGACGCTCGTGCTCGACCACCTCTCCCGGTGGCGGGCCTCGCGGATGCTGGGGATGCAGCTCCGAGGTGAGGGACGCGTGTACGTCCCGGGGCGCCTCCGCTCGGGCGAGGCGTCGCTCGCCGTCCGTTCGGGGGCGACGGAGGGCGACGCGGTGGTGCGGCTGCGCCCCGATCGCGTCGTGTGGTGGCGGGGCTGGGCGAGCGGTAGCCTTGGCGGCCGATGAGCACGATCCGAGACGCGGTCGTCGTCGACGCGACCCCCGAGGAGGTGTGGCGCGTGATCGCCGACCCCCGGAACCTGCCCCGCTGGAACCGTCACCTCAAGGCGGTCATTGGAGCCCCCGACGGCGAGCTCCAGACGGGGGACTCGTACCGGGTCGAGCTCGGCCTGCTCGGGGTGTCGGCGGAGGTCCGCGCCTCGGTGAAGCGGCTGGAGCGTCCCACGTACTCGGAGGTGGCGCTCAGCGGGCCCATCGAAGGGGTGGTCCGGACCTTCGTCCGCCCGATCGGCGCCCGCCGCTCCCGCGTGGAGCACGAGGTGGAGTACCGCTTCCCCGGGGGCGCGCTGGGCCGCGCCGCGGCCCGCGCCGTCCGCCTGATGGGCGCCTCGCTGATCCTCCGGCGCGGCCTCCGGGCCCAGAAGGAGATGGTGGAGGGGAGATGAGGAGGCGGCGCCGGAGGGTGGGACGAGCGCTGGGGCTCGCCGGCGCGGCGCTGGGGCTGGCGGCGATCACCGGCTCGGTCCGAGGACGGGAGCTCGACGAGCGCCTCTACAAGCAGATGAACACGAACCTCGAGCACCCAGCGCTCGATCGGCTGCTCTCGGAGGTGACCGAGCTGGGCTCGCTCTACGCGTCGCTGGGGGCCGGAGCGGTCCTCGCGACGTCGGGGAGCCGTCGCGCCGCAGCCCGGGCGGTGGGGGCGGCGGCCTCGATGTGGGCCCTGGGGCAGGCACTGAAGAGGGCCTATCGGCGTACCCGGCCCTTCGACTCCACCGCGCCGGGCAGGCTCCTGATCGGGAAGCCCCGCGGCACCTCGTGGCCGTCCAGCCATCCCGCCGTCTTCCTCACCTTCGCCCTCGTGGCGGCCCGACGGCTCGACCTCCCGGGCCCCGCCCGCTCGGCGCTCGTGGCGCTGGCCGGGGCCGTCGGTCTCTCCCGCGTCTACCTCGGCGTGCACTATCCGTCCGACGTCGCCGGAGGCCTGCTCCTGGGGAGGGCCATGGCCGACGTCTGGACGGCCCCCGACCCGGACGTCCGCTAGACTCCCGTCGATGGACGCGCTCGCCACCCTGTCGTGGCCCGTGCTCGACCGCATCGACCTCGGGCCGCTCGCCATCTCGCCGCACGGGATCGGGATCGCCGTGGGGTACCTCCTGGGCGCCTGGTGGATGATGCGCGAGGGCCCCAAGCGGGGCCTTCGCGAGGAGCACATCTCCACGATCATCCTCTGGGCCCTGGTGGGGGCGATCGTGGGGGCCCGCTTCTTCTACGTCCTCGGCCACCTGGACGAGTTCGATTCGCTCACGGACATGCTGGCGATCTGGCGCGGGGGCATCAGTCTCGTGGGCGGGATCTTCGGGGCGATCGGCTTCGCCGTGCCGCTGATGCGGCGGTACGGCTACCGCTTCGGACAGGTGATGGACTCGGCCGCGGTGGGCCTGGCCTTCGGGATCGCGGTGGGGCGGATCGGCGACCTCGTGATCGGCGACCACCTGGGCAAGCCCACCGACTTCCTCATCGGATGGCGATACACGAGCGGGACGCTGCCCGGTCCGTACCAGGCCGCCGGGCCGGACACGTGGATCGCGAGCCTGGCCGGACCGCACTGCCAGGTGATCCGGCCGGACGGCGCCGAGCTCTACGAGGGGACCTGCGACCTGACGGGGGCGGTGCTGGCGCAGGGGCCCGGCGTCCACCAGACGGCCCTCTACGACATTCTGATCGCGGGGGCGCTCTTCGCGTTCCTCTTCTGGCTCAGCCGGAAGCCACGCCGCGAGGGCGTGCTGATCGCCGCGTTCGGCATCTGGTACGGGGCGGGGCGCCTGCTGACCGACTTCCTGCGGGTGGACAAGACGTGGCCGCTGGGGCTCACGGGGAGCCAGTGGGCCTCGGTCGGGGTGATCGCGGTCGCGGTCGCGGTGCTCGTCCGGTTCGCACTCCGACCCGGTCCGGCGGCCGTGACGATCCCGGAGGCGGAGGATAGCTCGTCGGCGCTCGCCTCCGGACCGACGACGAGCTTCACGCCCCCGCCCGAGCCGCGGCTCAGGTCTCCCGGAGACTGAGCGGCTTCCCCCTCGGGCTGCGGATCCGCGTCCCCAGCTCGCCGGCGATCTCGCGGAACGCGGCGCCGGCGGGTGAGTCCGGCTCGCTGACGACCACAGGCGTGCCCTCGTCGGACCCCTCGCGCAGCGAGACCTGGATCGGCACCGATCCGAGCAGCGGAACGTCCAGCGCCTCCGCCGTGCGGGCCCCGCCCCCCTCGCCGAACAGCGGGGTGATCTCGCCGCAGTGGGGGCAGACGAAGCCGGCCATGTTCTCCACCACGCCGAGGACCTCGAGGTCGATGTTGGGATGCTGGGCCATCCGCCCCGCCCGTTCGGCCACCTTCGCCGCCGCCTCCTGGGGGGTCGTCACCACGAGCATGGCGCCGCGGGGCAGGAACGAGGCCAGCGAGATCGAGACGTCGCCCGTGCCCGGGGGGAGGTCCACGAAGAGCGCGTCGAGCTCCCCCCAGTAGACGTCGCCCAGGAACTGCTGGATCGCCTTGTGCAGCATCGGGCCCCGCCAGATCACGGGCGTCTCGTCGGAGACGAAGAAGCCCATCGAGATGATCTTCACGCCGTGGGCCCGGGGCGGGACGATCATGTCGCTCGTGCCGGCCGGCTGACCGCTCACGCCCATCATCCGGGGGATCGAGAACCCCCAGACATCGGCGTCGAGGATCCCCACGCGCTGGCCCTCGGCCGCGAGCGAGGCCGCGAGGTTCGCGGTGACGCTCGACTTCCCCACCCCGCCCTTCCCCGAGGCGACGGCGACGACCTCGGTGGGGCCCTCGGAGAAGAACACGGTCTCCTCTCGGGTCTTCCCGCCCCGGAGCCGCCCGACCATCTCGGCCCGCTGCTCGGGGCTCATCTCGCTCACGCGGACCTCGAGGTGGGCGCCGAGGCCGGCCAGGGCCTCCTCCACCGAGCGGCGCACGTTCTCGTCGTCACCGGGGATCGGCACGCGGATCGAGACGCGCACCCGGTCGCGGTCGGTCTCCACGGCTTCGACGGCCCCCAGGTCGTCCAGGGGCTTCTCGATGCTCGGATCCAGCGCGCGGTGCAGCGCGTGGCGAACGTCCTGCTCGGTGATCATGGCTCCTCCGCGAGGTCGCGGACGCCTCCATAGTATCCTGGCTCGTGCCCGCTCCGACCCGAGGGGGGCGCATGGACACCAAGGCCCTCGAGATCCACAAGGCGCTCGCCGACAACACGCGCTTCCGCCTGTACCGGCACCTGCGGCTGATGGACCGGCCGGTGTCCGTGCGGGAGATGTCGCGCCGCCTCTCTCTGCATCCCAACACGCTCCGGCCGCACCTCCGGCGGCTGGAGGAGGCCGGGCTCGTCCGCCACGAGCTGCGCAGGAGCGACGGCGTGGGCCGCCCCCAGATGCTGTACGTGGGTGTGGAGCCGGCCGGCGACGAGGGCCGAGACTTCCGCCTGCTCTCGGAGATGCTCCTGGGGACGGTCCAGACCCGGCGCCAGCTGGAGCGGGCCACCGCGCTGGCTCGCGGCTGGGGCGAGTACCTCGTCTCGCGGGACGCGCCGAAGCCCGGCGTCCGCCTCCCCGACCGGAAGAACCTGGCCGTCCTGCAGTCGGCGATGGATCGAGCGGGCTTCGAGCCGAGGTTCCGGAGGCAGGGGACCTCCGTCGAGGTGACGTTCCGCCGGTGCCCCTTCCGGGAGCTCGTGGACGAGCACCGCGAGGTGGTGTGCGGGCTCCACCGCGGCCTCCTCGAGGGGATGCTGGGGGGCCTGCGCCCGCCCCTCGAGCTGCGCGAGCTGAAGCCGTTCGTGGAGCGGGGCGTCTGCAGGCTCCGCGCAGCGCCCCCCCGCAGGAAGCGCGGCTGACGGTGCCCGGCAATCCAGGCCTGCCGCCCTCGCGTATCACTGGTATGGGATCGACCGACGCGCCCGACGGGCCGCTGACGCCCGAGGCCGAGCGAGGGCTCGTGCGGCGGCTGATCTCCGGTGACGAGGAGGCGGTGAGGATCCTGTACGGTCGGTTCGCGGGGCCGGTCTACGGCCTGGGCCTGCGGCTGCTGGGGAGCCCGGAGGCTGCCCAGGAGCTCACGCAGGACACCTTCCTGGCCGTGTGGCGCAAGGCGCCCCAGTACGACCCGGCCCGGGGCCGGCTCTCGACCTGGATCATGGTGATCGCCCACAACCTGGGCGTGGACCGCCTGCGGCGCGAGGCCCGCCGGCCGGTGGCCCTGGTCGAGGACATGGAGACCGTGGGAGGGGAGGACGACGAGACCGAGGCTCGGATCCTGGACCGCGTGGCCACCCTGGAGATCCTCTCCGTCCTGTCCGCCGCCGAGCGGAGGCTCCTGGGCCTCGCCTACTACCGGGGCTGGACGGCGCGAGAGATCTCGCTGCACGACTCGATCCCGCTGGGGACCGTGAAGACCCGCCTGCGGTCGGCGCTGATCAAGCTTCGCCGGGCCCACGGATGGAAGCGGGAGCTCTGATGGACTGCGCCGAGGTACGCGGGATGCTCCCCGAGCACGCCCTCGGGACGCTCGGGGCGAGCGACGCCGCTCGGGTGCGGGAGCATCTCGGCGCCTGCGCCGGGTGCCGCAAGGAGACGGGGGAGCTGATGGAGGGCGTGGAGGTTGCGGCCCTCGCGACCGCCGCCCAGCCCCCGCCCGAGCTCGAGGACCGCGTCGTGGCGGCGGTCGCGAGGGCCGCCAGCCGTCGGGCCGGCCGCCGCCGCCTCCCTGTCGCCGGCCTCTTGGCCGCCGCGCTCCTCCTGGCGCTCGGGTGGGGCGCGGCGATGGCGGGGCGGGCGGGGCGTCTCGGGAACGAGGCCGAGATGGCGCGCCGGCAGGCCGCGCAGGCCGCGGGGGACTTCGGGGAGTTCGTAGGAGACCTCTCCGGCGGGGGGGCCCGCGAGGCCGTGCTCCGGTCCACGTCGTGGGCGGGGGCCGGCGGGAGGGCGGTCGTGTTCGACAGCGACGTCTCCGGCGCCTCCGACTGGATCCTCGTGGTGGTGGGCGGGCTGCCCGAGGAGGACGGCCCCTACCGGGCCAAGCTCCGAGGGGAGGGCGGCGACCTCCGCGTGGGGCGGCTGTGGCCGTCCGCGGAGGGCAGGCTCGCCGCCTACGCGCTGTTCGGCGCGCTGCCGGAGGACCGGGAGGACGTCGTCGTCCTCGACGCCGACGGCGCCGTCGTGCTGAAGGGCCGCCTCGAGGCCCGCTGAGACGCCGTCCGGCCGACCGATAAGATGGCCCGCATGAGGCTGGGCCTCGCCCTTCCCCACTACGACTTCTCGTTCGCGGACGGACGGCCCGTGACGTGGGAGCGCCTGCGTTCCTGGGGGACCGCCGCCGAGGAGATGGGATTCGACTCGATCTGGATCTCGGACCACTTCTTCCTCTCGCTGGCCCGCTACGGAGGGCGGGACGAGCCCTTCGGCACGCCCGAGGCCCTCACCGCCCTCGCCGCGCTGGCCACGACCACGGACCGTGTGCGGCTGGGCACGCTCGTGCTGAGCGCGGGCTTCCGCCACCCCGCCATCGTGGCCAAGGCCGCCGCCGTCATCGACCTGCTCTCGGGCGGGCGCTTCGATCTTGGGATCGGGGCCGGTTGGTACGAGGACGAGTACCGGGCCTTCGGCTACGACTACGAGGACGCCCGGGGCCGGTTCGACGTCCTGCAGGAGTCGCTGATCGTTCTCGGCGAGCTCCTGGGGGACGGCCCGGCGACCTGGCGTGGCGACCGGTTCTCGCTGGACGGCGCCTACAACCGCCCGGCCCCGGTCCAGCGTCCGCGGCCCCCGATCTGGATCGGCGGGAAGGGCGGTCCGCGGCTCCAGCGCCTGGTGGCCCGGCACGGGGACGGCTGGAACAGCGTGTGGGCCTGGTCGCCGCAGCGGTACCGGGGGAAGGTGGACGAGCTCCGAGCCACCTGCGAGCGAGAGGGGCGCGACCCGGCCTCGGTGCGGCTCTCGGTCGGCCTCTACCTGGCGATCGGCCGCGACGAGCGCGGGGTGCGGGACGTCCTGGAGCGATACGCCGAGCGCGTGCCCGGGGGCGTGCCGGCCAGCGAGGATCCCGCCGAGTGGCGGTCGGAGCGGCTGGCCGGCACGCCCCCCGAGGTCCTCGAGCGCCTGGGGGCCTTCGCCGAGCTCGGCGTGGAAGAGGTGATCGTGTCGCCGGCCTCGGTCCCGTTCGCCGTGCACGACGAGGACGCGCTGGCGCTCTTCGCCGAGGCCGTCGTCCCCGCCGCCCGCGACCTCTGATGGACGAGCTGGAGGCCGCCGTCCGCGTCCTGGAGGAGGAGGGGGAGCCCCTCCACTGGACGGTGATCCAGGACCTCGCCCTCAAGCGTGGCTACCTCGACCCGTTCACCCGGAAGGACATCCGCAGGCGGCTGATCGCCGCCCTCGCCGCCGCCGCCAAGCGTCCCGACCACCCGATCCGGAAGACGGGGAAGGGCGTCTACACGCTACAGGAGCGCTGAGGCCGCACCCGCCCGCCGCGCACCTCGACGCCCTCGGCCTGGAGCCGCCGAGCCTGCTCGCCCCCCTTGTCCACCGCGAGGCTGCCGTCCGAGCGGACGATCCGCCACCAGGGGAGCCCCTCGCTGGACGCCATCACGTTGCCCACCGCGCGGGCCGCGCCCGGGTGTCCGGCCTCCTCGGCCACCTCGCCGTAGGTGGCGACCTCGCCGGGGCCGAGCGCGCGGACGACGGCGATCACCGCTTCCTCGAAGGTCATCCTCAGTCGTACTCGATCTCCGAGAAGCGCATCAGCTTCTCGAGCTGGTGTCGGCCCTCGACCAGCCGGATCGTGCCCGACTTCGACCGCATCACCATCGAGAACGTCACGGCCTCGCGCTGCCGGTAGCGGATCCCCTTCAGCAGGAAGCCGTCGGTGATGCCCGTCGCCGCGAAGAAGACCTCCTCGCCGGAGACGAGGTCCTCGGTGGTGAGGATCCGATCGAGGTCGTACCCGGCGTCGACGAGGGCGCTCCGCTCGTCGTCGTTCCTCGGGTACAGCTTGCCCTGGATCGCGCCGCCGAGGCACTTCAGGGCGGCCGCCGCGATCACGCCCTCCGGCGTGCCGCCGATCCCCATGAGGAGGTCGGCGCCGGGCCTCTGGGACGCCGCGGCGATCGCGCCCGCCACGTCGCCGTCGGTGATGAAGCGGATGCGGGCTCCCGCCTCGCGGATCTCCTCGACCAGGCCCTCGTGCCGCTCCCGGTCCAGGACGACGACGGTGACGTCCTCCACGTCCAGGTCCTTCGCCCTCGCTACGCGGGCGATGTTCTCGGCCGTGCCGGCCTCGAGGTCGATGGCCTCCGCCGCCTCGGGTCCCACGGCGACCTTCTCCATGTACACCGCGGCCCCCGGGTCGAACATCGTGCCCCGCTCGGACACGGCCACGACCGAGAGCGCGTTCCCCATCCCCTTGGAGAGGAGGCGGGTCCCGTCGATCGGGTCCACCGCGACGTCGACCAGCGGCCCGTCCCCGCTCCCCACCTTCTCGCCGTTGTAGAGCATCGGCGCCTCGTCCTTCTCGCCCTCGCCGATCACGACGATGCCGTCCATCGAGACGGTGTCGAGCATCAGGCGCATCGCGTCCACCGCCGCCTGGTCCGACGACTCCTTCTCGCCTCGGCCGGCCCAGCGGCCGGCGGCCATCGCCGCGGCCTCGGTGGTCCGCACCAGCTCCATCGCCAGGTTCCGATCGGGCTTCTCCGTCATCGCAGCTCCTCCAAGAGACTCGTGGGGGACGCTCCCTCGTGGAGGATGC
>DASUTW010000200.1:0-4633 GCA_036374395.1 Actinomycetota bacterium | reverse complement strand
TGCTCTGCCAGTTTGAGCTAACGGCCCCGCAGGAACAGTGTAGCGGGCGCCCTCATGCCCGCCCACGAGAGGGTGACCGAGGGGACTCGAACCCCCAACCTTCGGGACCACAACCCGACGCTCTAACCACTTGAGCTACGGCCACCACGCTGCATCGATTGTAGCAGTGGCCTCCCTCGCCCCTTCGTGAAGAGCGACCCGCGCGGGTAGCCTGTCCCCGAGGAGGATGCCATGCGCAACCAGATGCTGATCGCGGGCTCGTGGACAGACGGGCGGGGCTCCGAGTCGATGGCGGTGACGAGCCCGGTGACGGGGGAGGGGCTGGGCGAGGTCCCGGTCGCCACCCCCGAGGAGATTGACGAGGCGGTGGGGGCCGCCCGCGGCGCCGTCGAGGCGCTCGACCGCATGACGGTCTTCGAGCGCGCGGAGCGCCTCCACCGCGTGGCGGCGCTGATGCGCGAGCGGAAGGAGGAGCTCGCCCGGGAGCTCACGCTCGAGCACGGGAAGCCCTACAAGGCCGAGGCCGTCGACGAGATCGAGGAGTCGGCCGAGAACTTCGAGGTCGCGGCAGAGGACATCAAGCGCGTCAACACCGAGGTCCTCCCGTCCACCGACCGCAACAAGCGGATGTTCACCCTCCGGAAGGCGAACGGTGTGTACGCAACGATCACGCCGTGGAACTTCCCCTTCGTGATCCCGTCCGAGCTGCTCGCCCCCGGCCTGGCCGCCGGGAACGCGATGATCCTCAAGCCCTCCGAGCACACGCCGCTAATCGGCGCCCGGATGGCCGAGATCATCACCGAGGCCGGCTTCCCCGAGGGGGCCATCTCGCTCGTGTTCGGCGCGGGGGAGACGGGACGGACGCTCGTCTCCCACCCCGGCGTGGACGCGATCGCGTTCGTGGGCCACAACAGCACCGCGGAGGCCATCGTCCGCGCGGCGGGCCTGAAGCGCACCCTGATGGAAGCCTCGGGCAACGGCCCGGTGATCGTGCTCGACGACGCCGACCTGGACGAGGCGGCGGCCATGGCCACGTTCGGCGCGACGTACGTCTCGGGGCAGTGCTGCGTGGCGACCGAGCGGATCCTGGTCTCCGAGTCCGTCCACGACGACTTCCTGGAACGGCTGGTGAAGGAGGCGGAGGCCGCCGTGCTCGGAGATCCGTTCGATGACGCCACGATCATGGGGCCGCTGAACAACGCCGACGTGGCCGAGAAGATGGACCGGCACCTCGAGGACGCACGCGAGAAGGGCGTCGCGATCCTCACGGGTGGACGGCGGGCGGACGGGTTCCCCACGGACCTGTACTACGAGCTCACCGTGGCCGACGGCGTCGGCGCCGACACCCTGCTCTTCCGAGAGGAGACCTTCGGGCCCGTGCTCCCCGTCACCGCCTTCCGAGACGACGAGGAGGCCATCGCCATGGCCAACGACTCGGACCTCGGGCTGCAGGCCGCCGTCTTCACCTCGAGCCTCAAGCGAGCGTTCCGGTTCATCGACCGGATCCGGGCCGGCAACATCGTGGTGAACGACACCACGGACTACTGGGAAGCGCACCAGCCCTTCGGAGGCGCCTCCGGCACGAAGACCGGGTGGGGAAGGGTCGGCGGGAAGTATGCGATCGAGGACATGTCCGACCTGCGCACGGTCATCATCGACTGGAAGAAGACGAAGGACTGACCCGCGGCCCCATCGGCGGAGGGACCCGCGGGAAGCGGTCCGAACGGCCCCGAAGCCGACGCTCCCGCCCCGCGTACAGTCATCGTGGAGGTTGCGCATGCGCAGATCGATCCTCGTGCTCGCGATGCTGACCGCGGCGACGGCCGCCGGATGCGCGGATGACGGGGGCGAGCCCGGGTTCACGCCGCCTCCCAGCCCCACCGGCGTCCCCACGGCGAGCCCCACACCCTCGCCCACCGCGGGGACCCACGTCGTGCGGGTGTTCTTCGGCGCGCCCGACGCAGCTGAGACCGACTGCGCGGCGGTCGTCGCGGTCGAGCGGACGACCGAAGGAGCCGACGTCCTCCACGACGCCATGGAGGCCCTCCTCGAAGGCCCGACCTCGGGGGAGCGGGCCCAGGGCATCAGCAGCTTCTTCAGCCGGAAGACTCGCGGGATGCTCGACGCCGTGCGCATCGAGGACGGCGTGGCCCACGTTGACTTCCGGGACTTCTCTCGGGTGATCCCGAACGCGTCGACCTCGTGCGGCAGCGCGGCCCTCCTGGCCCAGCTCGACGCGACCGCGACCCAGTTCCCGACCGTACGGGAGGCGAGGTACTCGTTCGAGGGGAGCGAGGAGGCCTTCTACGAGTGGCTCCAGATGAGCGTGCCCACGTGAGGTGAGGGAGATGTATCGAGGAGGAGGTCGCCGAGGGAACCGTCCCGCTCGCTCTGAGACCCGCAAGCGGAAGCACAAGAAGCCCGAACGCACATCGCGGAAGGGCGTGCTCGAGCATCGGGTGCGGAGCGGGATGCGGTCACGCGGAGCGCGCCGCTCCGCGTGACCGCATCCGCGCGCCGGGAGGGATTCGAACCCCCGTCCCGCTGCTTAGAAGGCAGCCGCTCTGTCCCCTGAGCTACCGGCGCTGCCACCAGTGTAGATCCTTCGGACCTCCCGGCCGCGTCAGATCGCGACGCGCCCTCGGCAGACCTCGCCCGTGCGGAGGTTCCTGGCCCGGGCCCGGAAGCGGTCCCTCCCCGGACCATCGGGGGTGCGACGCTCCACGCTGAACGACCCGCTCGGAGGCTGGGTCCTGCGGACGCCCTTGAAGAATCGCGTCCCATTGCGCTTCATGACCACGCGCCACCGCTGCCCGTTGACGTTCTGGTCCACCTCGAACTCGACCTCGATCCGGCCGTCGTCCTTCTTCGCCTTCATCTTCCATCGGCTGCTCGCTGAGCAGCCGCCCCTGCGCTCCACGCGGGGATCGTCCCCGGCGCTTGCCGGGATCGAGAACAGCGTGCCCGTCAGGACGAGCGCGGCCAGCGCGGCCCACAGCGCCCGTCTCCTCGACGTCGCGATCATCGCGTCCTCCTCGATCGTGGGCGGCCCCTCGGCCGCCGGTCGAGTCCGAGCATGCGGCCGCCGCCTGAGGCGGTCCTGAAGCGCGCCTGAGGGTTCCTTCAGCCCCTCGTGCGGGGAGCCGCGAAGGCGGGCAGACTTGGGGGATGGCGACGATCGCCGTCCTCTCCGACCTTCACTCGAACGTGGAGGCGCTCGACGCGGTCGTCGCGGCTGCGCGCCACCGTGACGCCACCGGCTTCATCGTGTGCGGCGACCTCGTGGGATACGGGGCCGATCCCGGCGCGGTGCTGGAGCGAGTCTTCGACCTCCCCCTTCGGTCGGTCGTGGCCGGGAACCACGACCTGGCCGCCGTGGACCGCTTCTCCCTCGACTGGTTCAACGACGTCGCGGCCGAGGCCCTTCGCTGGACGAGCGAGCAGCTCACCCCCGACGCTCGCGACACCCTGGCCCGGTTGGAGCCGCGCGAGCCCTCGACCGAGGGCCTCGTCGTGCACGGCTCCGTCGTCGAGCCCGCGAGTGAGTACCTGATGCCCGGCGAGGACGCTGCCGCCGCCCGAAGCTTCGGGCACGAGCCCTTCGACCGGTGCTTCTTCGGCCACACGCACGTCCCCACGATGTTCGAGCAGCGGGAGGACGGAGGCGTTCGGAGCGCCCCAATCCGGAGCGAGGGACGGCTCACGCTGACGGTCGGTCACCGGTACCTCCTCAACCCCGGGAGCGTGGGGCAGCCTCGCGACGGGGATCCCCGGGCCGCGTTCATGATCCTCCGGGACGGGACGGTGGAGTGGGTCCGCGTGCCCTACGACGCGGAGGCGGCGGGGGAGAAGATCAGGGAAGCGGGGCTGCCCGGGGTCCTGGCGGATCGTCTGCTCGTGGGGCGCTGAGTCAGTCGACGGGACGACGCGAGAGGCGCCAGAGCGCGCCGGCCAGGCCGATCATCACGGCGCCTCCCAGGAGGAAGGGGAGCGACTCGGTCCCGGTCTCGGCGAGCCCGCCGCCGCCCCCATCGTCGCCGTCGACCGTCGGCTCCTCGGTGGGCTCTTCCGTAGGTTCTTCCGTCGGCTCCTCGGTGGGCTCCTCGGTCGGCTCCTCGGTCGGCTCCTCGGTCGGTTCGGGCGAGGGCTCGTCGGTGGGCTCGGGGGATGGGGAGGTGGCGGTGGGGGAAGGGCTCTCGGGAACGGCCTGCGGCGCCTCGTCCTCGGTGACGCGGATCACCGCCGTCGTCACGCCCGCTATGAAGGTCGCCGCGATGAGCACCGCCAACGGCAGCGCGCCTCGCTGTCGTGCCACGGATCTCCTTCCCCCCAGTGCCCCGCGGATTCTAACCCGAAGGAGAGGAGCGTCGGCGCCGTTGCCGAGCGGATCGAGCGGGTGAGGGGAATCGAACCCCCGTAACCAGCTTGGAAGGCTGGGGCTCTACCATTGAGCTACACCCGCGACGCGTCTAGTGTACCGGCCTCGGGTCTGCGGGCCGTAGAATCGAGCGAGCGGGGCGTGGCGCAGCTTGGCAGCGCGCGTGCTTTGGGAGCACGAGGTCGGCGGTTCGAATCCGCCCGCCCCGACCGGCGATGAGGAGCCGGGCTCCGGATCGTCACTATGGACGAAGGC
>DASUTW010000199.1:0-4508 GCA_036374395.1 Actinomycetota bacterium | reverse complement strand
GCCTTCGTCCCCGGCGCGTCCGTATCCTGAGGGCGTGAACGACCGCTTCCTCCGAGCCCTCCGGCGCGAGCCCGTCGACCGCACGCCGGTCTGGTTCATGCGGCAGGCCGGCCGCTACCTCCCCGAGTACCGGGAGCTCCGCGGCAGCCGCGACGTCCTCACGCTCTCGCGCGATCCCGAAGCCGTGGTCGAGATCACGCTCCAGCCGCTGCGGCGGATGGACCTCGACGCGGCCATCCTCTTCTCGGACATCATGGTTCCGATCGTGGCGGCCGGGGTGGACGTGAGGATCGAGTCGGGGGTGGGGCCGGTGATCGGCGACCCCCTCCGCGCCTCGGACGACCTCTCGCGCATCCATCCCTTCGATCCCGCCGAGCACGCCCCGTACGTGGCCGAGGCGATCCGCCTCCTCGTCAAGGAGCTCGAGGTGCCGCTGATCGGGTTCGTCGGCGCCCCCTTCACCCTCGCCTCCTACCTGATCGAGGGCGGTCCCTCGCGCGACCACCGCCGCACGAAGCGCCTGATGCGCGACGACCCCTCGCTCTGGGAGCGCCTGATGGATCGCCTGGCCGAGATCGTCTTCGCCCACCTCCGGGCCCAGGTCGAGGCCGGCGCCGCGGCCGTCCAGCTCTTCGACTCCTGGGCAGGCGCCCTCGACCCCGAGACCTACCGCCGGCAGGTTCTGCCCTGGAGCCGCCGCATCCTCGAGGGCCTGGCAGACCTCGACGTGCCGCGCATCCACTTCGGCGTGGGGACCGGCGAGCTGCTCCCGGCCATGGCCGAGGCGGGCGCCGAGGTGGTCGGCGTGGACTGGCGTGTCCCGCTCGATCTGGCCTGGGAGCGGATCGGCCCTCGGGCCATCCAGGGCAACCTCGACCCCACCGCCTGCATCGGCTCGTGGGACGCCTGCGAGCGGGAGGCGATCGCCGTGCTCGACCGCGCCGGCGGCCGCCCCGGCCACGTCTTCAACCTCGGCCACGGCGTCCTCCCCGAGACGCCGCCCGACAACCTGGCTCGGCTCGTCGACCTCGTCCACGAGAGGACCTCCCCATGACGATCGGCGTGCTCGTGATGGCCTACGGGACCGCCGCGGGCCCCGACGACATCGAGCGCTACTACACGGACATCCGCGGCGGCCGCCCGCCCAGCCCCGAGCTGCTCCAGGAGCTGCGCGAGCGCTACGCCGCGATCGGCAACCGCTTCCCGCTCACCGAGATCACCGAGGCCCAGGCGGCGGGCCTGGAGCGGGAGCTGGGCGACGGCTTCCGGGCCTACGTCGGGATGAAGCACTCGCCCCCCTTCATCCCCGAGACCGTGGAGAAGATGGCGGCCGACGGCATCGAGCGGGCCGTGGGGATCGTGATGGCCCCCCACTACTCGAGGATGTCGATCGGGGGCTACGTGGACCGGGTCCGGAAGGTGGAGGCCCCCATCGAGGTGGACGTGATCGAGTCCTGGCACTCGCATCCCGCGTACCTCGAGGTGCTCGCCGACCGCGTGCGCCGCGCCCTGGGCACCCTCCCCGAGGACCCGCTCGTCGTCTTCACCGCCCACAGCCTCCCCGCGCGGATCGTGGACGAGGGCGACCCCTACCCCGAGCAGCTCCGCGAGACGGCCGATGCCATCGCGGAGCGCCTCGGGCTCGCCCACCACACCACCGGCTGGCAGTCCGCGGGCCGCACCCCCGAGCCCTGGCTCGGCCCGCCGCTCGAGGAGCTAATCCCCGAGGTCGCCAAGGAGCACCCCGCGGTCCTCGTCGTCCCCTGCGGGTTCGTCTCGGACCACCTGGAGATCCTCTACGACCTCGACGTCGAGGCCCGCGAGATCGCCGAGCGCGAGGGCATCGCCTTCGCCCGGACCGAGTCGCTCAACGCCGAGTCCGACTTCGTCGCCGCGCTCGCGTCCATCGTCCGGGACCGTCTGGCATCATGGGAGCGATGAGCGAGACCGTCACTTACGCCTACTACGCGGCCTTCCGGCGTCTCCCGTCGATCGCCGAGGTGGGCGATGACGCGGTCCACGAGTGGGAGGTCCTCTTCAAGGAGCATGAGGACCGCGTGCGGGTGCGCGGGTTCTACTCGGCCCAGGGGTTCCGTCCCGACGCCGACCTTCTGATGTGGTGGGTGGCCGAGTCGGCCGACGCCCACCAGGACCTGCTGATCGCGCTGCGCCGCACGGCGATCGGCCGCCACCTCGAGCTGATCCACGCGTTCCTGGGGGCGGTCCGGCCGCCGGAGTTCAACCCCGACCACAAGCCCGCCTTCATGCGGGGCGAGGCGCCGCGGCGCTACCTCTGCGTCTACCCGTTCGTGCGCGACGCCGACTGGTACCTGATCCCGTCCGAGGAGCGGGCCGAGATGCTCCGCGAGCACGGGGTGATGGGCCGAGAGTTCCCCGGCATCCTCCCCAACACCACCAGCGCCTTCGGGCTGGGGGACTGGGAATGGATCCTGGCATTCGAGTCGGACCAGCTCCACGAGATCGTGGACTGCATCCGGAGGCTCCGCGACGCGAAGGCCCGACGGCACACGAAGGAGGAGGTCCCCTTCGTCGTCGGCATCCGCAAGGAGCTCCCGGAGGTCCTGGCCGACCTCCTCTAGCCGCGGAGCAGGTCGCGGTGGTTCCGGTGGGTGACCCCGTGGGTCAACGAGCGTCCTGGTCGCTCTCGGGCTCCGGCATCCAGCGGTAGCCGAGCCCCGGCTCCGTGAGGATGAACCGAGGCTTCCCCGGATCGTCGCGGAGCTTCTTCCGCAGCTGCTGGACGTACACGCGCAGGTAGTGGGACTCGTCCCCGTACCTCGGTCCCCACACTCGCTGGAGCAGCCACCCGTGGGTGAGCAGCTTCCCAGGATGCGTGACCAGGGTCTCGAGCAGGCGGTACTCGGTGGGGGTGAGGTGCACGAGCTCGCCGTTCAGCCTCACGGCCTGACGGGCGAGATCGACCTCCAGCTCCTCGAACCGCAGGACCGCCTCCGACGCTCCCGCCGAGACGCGCCGCCGCACGGCCCGCATCCTCGCCAGCAGCTCCTCCATGGCGAACGGCTTGACGATGTAGTCGTCGGCTCCGGCGTCGAGGGCCGCCACCTTCTCGCTCTGTGCGTCGCGGACGGTCAGCACGATTACCGGCACGTCCGACCAGGAGCGGAGCCGCCGGAGGACCTCCTGGCCGTCGAGGCCGGGGAGCCCGAGGTCCAGGATCACCAGCTCGGCTCCCTCTTCGGAGAGCGCCTCCAGCGCCGTCTCGCCGTTGGGAGCGGTGTGCACGTCGAACCCGCGAGCCCGGAGGCTCGTCCGCACGGCACGAAGGATCTGAGGGTCGTCGTCCACGACGAGCACCCGGATGGTCATTCGACCTCTCCGATCGGAAGCTGGAAGACGACGGTGGTCCCGCCCCCGGGGGTGCCCTCGATCCAGATCCTCCCTCCGTGAGACTGGACGATGGCCTGCCCGATCGCGAGGCCCATTCCCGTGCCCCTCGTGTCATCGTCGCCGGTCGCGAAGAGCTCGAAGACCCGTTCGCGCTCCTCGACCGGGACCCCCGTCCCCCGATCGATCACCCGAACCTCGATCATCGTCTGCCAGCGGGCCGCGGAGATCGTGATCTGCGTTCCCGGGGGGCTGTGCTTCGCCGCGTTCTCCAACAGGTTCGTCAGCACCTGGTCGATCTGGACAATGTCCATCGGCACTTCCGGCAGATCAGGGCGGAAGCGGAGGACGATCTCGTGCGCGGCCAGCAGCGGATGCAGCCGGCCCACCACTCCCTCGATCAGCTCCTCGATCG
The DNA here is from genome assembly GCA_036374395.1 of Actinomycetota bacterium. Classification (GTDB taxonomy): domain Bacteria; phylum Actinomycetota; class UBA4738; order UBA4738; family CALAEC01; genus DASUTW01. The sequence continues at coordinate 727 of DASUTW010000199.1, read as the reverse complement.
ATGACTTCTCCTTGGTCGGGACCAGGGCGCCCGCTCGGATGCGCGAGAGATCGAGGAGGTCTCCCACCAGCCGGTCGAGACGCTCCGCCTCCTGGCGGATCGTCTCCAGCAGCTCGCTCCGATCCTCTTCGGTGAAGCGCGCGTCCTCGTCCTGGAGGCTCGTGACGGATGCCGTGATCGAGGCCAGCGGGGTCCTCAGGTCGTGGGTGACCGAGGAGAAGAGAGCGGCCCGGAGCCGGTTCGTCTCGGCCTCCACGCGAGCGGTCGTGGCCTCGCTCCCGAGCCGGACACCCTCGATGGCCAGGCCCATCTGGTTGGCCAGGGTCTGGATCACCTCCCGCTCAGCAGCCCCCAGGCCGGCCGCGTCGGTCGCGGTCATCGAGATGTGGCCCACGCGCCGTCCCCGGGCGCTCATCTCGACGGTCTTGGGCTCACCCACGCCGTCCTTCGCGGTCTCCACCACCACCGGCTCGAGGGTCAGTTCCGTGCTGATCTCGCATCGAGCCAGGGAGAAGAGCTCGGTGACGGCCCGGGCGAAGCTCTCCAGGATGTCTCCGACCTCCTCGCCGGACAGCAGGCGGGTGCCGACGCGATGGAGGAGACGGGCCTCCCGCTCGCGACGCTCCGCTCGGGCCCTCTGCGAGACGGCTCGGGAGAGGAGGGTCCCGACGATCCCCGAGACGATCAGGAAGACGGCGAGCGCGACCACGTCCTCGACCCTCCCCAC
>DASUTW010000198.1:0-8412 GCA_036374395.1 Actinomycetota bacterium | reverse complement strand
GCAGTTCGGGTTGGCGATCAGGCCGTCGTGGTCCCGGAGCGCGTGGGCGTTGATCTCGGGGATCACGAGCGGGACGCCCGGGTCCTGCCGGAACGCCGAGGAGTTGTCGATCACGACCGGTCCCTGGGCCCGGATCCTCGGAACCCACTCCCGGGCCACCTCGGAGCCGGCGGCGGTGAAGACGAGGTCCAGCCCGGCGAACCGTCGCTCGGCCGGCGCCTCGAGGACGACCTCCTCGCCCCGCCAGCCGATCCGGCGTCCCGCCGAGCGCTCGGAGGCGAAGGCCCTGAGCTCGTCCACGGGGAATCCTCGCTCGTCGAGGATGCTCAGGAGGACCTCGCCCACGAGGCCCGTCGCGCCGAGGACGCCGATGCGATAGCCCATCGCCGTCACCTTACCATCGGGGTTGACGCTCGCCGGGGCGGGCCCGTACCGTCCCCGGCACGATGAACGGCCGTCCCCTCACCCCCGCCACCGTGCTGCTGGCCCTGGCCATCGCCGCCACGCTGGCGATGGGGACCGTGCGCGCGCTCACGTTCGAGCCCGTCCCGATCACCGGGGCCCCCACCCCCGAGGGGGCCCTCCGCGCGTACTACGAGGCGCTGGAGGAGGAGGACTGCCGCGCCGCCGCCCGCTACGTGGACCCCGCCTTCCTCACGGCCGAGCAGCTCTGCGAGCGGTTCGAGGAGACCGTCGCGGCCTCGGGATCGCTGGTCGGCGTGACCGACCGCGAGGTGGGGGAGGAGACGGCCACGCTGATCGCCGAGCGCGTTCTCGGCGACCATACCGACCACCGCGTCGTCCGGGTGGCCCGCGCGGGCGACCTGTGGCGGCTGGCCGGAGGGAGCTCGTGCTTCCCCGTCCTGCACCCCACCGACTTGGGGACGGCCCACCTCGAGGAGGACCAGGCGTTCGACGACTACTCCTCGATCCCGCCGACCTCCGGGCCGCACTCCCCGGTGCCGACCACGGCGGGCGCCGTGTACCAGGAGCCCCAGCCCCTCCCGGAGGTCGTCCACGCGATGGAGCACGGGGCGGTCGTGGTGTGGGTCTCGCCCGAGGCGCCCGAGCCGATGCGGGAGAGGCTGCTCCGGACCGTGAGCTCGACTGCGGAGGAGGGATACGCGTCGCTGATCGTGACGCCCCTGCCCGGGCTCGAGGAGCCGTTCGCCATGACGGCCTGGGGCTCGCTCCAGCGGTGTCTCGGGGTCAGCCCTCCCGAGATTCACGCGTTCGTGGAGGCCCACTACGCATCGGGGGGCGAGGGCGCGCTGGCCTGCGCCGGCCCGGCGGCCGAGGTCCCCCGCTGTCGCGACGCCTGATCGTGGGGTAGAACGGGCCCATGCGCATGCGACCGCTGGGCGCCTCGGAGATCTCGGTGATCGGGTTCGGCGCCTGGGAGGCCGGGGGCGGCGTCTGGGGCGAGAACGAGTCGGACGACCGCGTGATCGAGGCGATCCGCACGGGCCTCGATGCCGGCATCACGTGGATCGATACGGCCGAGGGCTACGGCAGCGGCCGCTCCGAGGAGCTCGTGGGGAAAGCCATCGAGGGCCGGGAGGCCTTCGTGGCCACGAAGGTGGCCCCGAAGCCCGAGGGGACCGGCCATCGGCCAGAGGAGGTCCGGAGGGCCTGCCTGGCGAGCCTCGAGCGACTGGGGATCGGCGCGATCGACCTCTACCAGCTCCACTGGCCGTCGGACGACGTGCCGGTGGAGGAGACGTGGGGGGCGATGGCCGAGCTCGCGGACGAGGGACTCGTCCGCGAGCTCGGCCTCTCGAACTTCGGTCGCGAGCAGATCGAGCGCTGCGAGGCGATCCGCACGGTGGACTCGCTCCAGCCCCAGTTCTCGATCCTCCACCTCAAGCACCGGGACCTGATCCGGTGGTGCGGGGAGCGGGGGATCGGGGTCGTCACCTACGGGCCGCTCGCCTACGGCCTCCTCACCGGCGCGATCGACGAGGACACCGAGTTCGCCGACGACGACTGGCGGAGCGGAAGGGGCGCCGGGATGTCCTACTACGACGCCCTGTTCGCGCCGGGGAAGCTCGAGCGGAGCCTGGCCGTCGTGGATCGCCTCCGTCCGATCGCGGAGCGGTTGGGGATCACGCCGGCCCAGCTCTCGCTGGCCTGGATTCTCCATCAACCCGGGGTGACGGCGGCGATCGCGGGCAGCCGCAACCCCGACCACGTCCGACAGAACGCGGAGGCCGGCGACGTGGAGCTCTCCCCCGACGTGCTGGACGAGATCGAGGGGATCCTGCCGCTGGGCCCGGCCTTCGCCTAGGCGGCGGCGACCGGGTTGCGCAGGATCCCGATCCGGTCCGCCTCGAGCTCGACCACCGCCCCCGGCCTCAGCGACCGGTCGAGGTCGAGGCCGCAGCCGCCCCCGAACGTCCCCGATCCGTAGACGTCGCCCGGCCAGACCTCCTCGTCCTGCGACACGTGGGCGATCATCTGGGGGAACGTCCAGCGGCTGGCCCCAAGGTTGCCCTTCGACCACGTCTCGCCGTCCACCCGCGCGGTGAGCCACAGGTCGGTGGGGTCCAGCTCGTCGGCCGTGACCACGCACGGACCCAGCGAGGTGGCGAAGTCCTTGGCCTTGGCCGGCCCCAGGCCGCAGGCCATCTCGTCGCGCTGGACGTCGCGCGCGGACCAGTCGTTCATCAGCGTGTAGCCGAAGATCAGGGCTGCCGCCCCCTCCTCGTCCAGGTCTCGCCCCCGTCCCCCCAGGATGCAGGCGATCTCGAGCTCGTAGTCGAGCTCCGAGGTGTAGCGGGGCCAGGGGACCTCCTCGTCCGGCCCGTAGATCGAGCGGTGGTTGCCCTTGTAGTAGACGGGCATCCGATGCCAGGGCTCGGGGAAGGGCTGGCCGCGCCGTGTCGCGCCCTCGCGCACGTGATCCTCGAAGGCGAGGAAGTCGCGGAGGGAACCCGGCACGAGAGGCGCCAGCAGGCGTGCGCCGAGGACGGCGTGCCGCTCGACGGTACCGTCGCGCTCCAGGGCCTCCAGGGCCACGCCGAGGCCGCCCGGGCCCGTTCGGACCATGGCCTCCATCGTCTCGGGGAACGCGGGGTGACCGACCGCGTCCGGGAGGTCCACGACCGTCTCGTCCACGAGAACGCCGAGGCGGCGCTTCCCCTCCCGCGCGTAGGTCACGAGCCGCACGGGCACGATGATAGTGCCAGTCGCCCGCGAGTAGGATTGGAGCGACGCGAGCCAGGAGGACCAGGAGATGATCGAGAGCTACCAGAACTGGATCGGCGGGAAGTGGGTCCCGTCGGCGTCCGGCGACACCTTCGAGTCCCGCAACCCGGCGAACATGGACGAGGTCGTGGGGACGTTCCCCCGGTCGAGCGCCGACGACGTGGACGCCGCGGTCCGCGCGGCGAAGGACGCCTACGACGACTGGATGCGCACCCCGGCCCCCGAGCGCGCCGATTACCTCCTGCGGGTCGCGCTCCTGCTCGAGGAGCGGATCGAGGAGTGGTCGGAGCTCATGACCCGCGAGATGGGGAAGACGCTGAAGGAGTCCCGCGGGGACATCCAGGAGGGCATCGACTTCCTCCACTACATGGCCGGCGAGGGGCGGCGCATGCAGGGCCACACGATCCCCTCCGAGCTCCGCGACAAGTTCTCGATGACGGTGCGCCATCCGATCGGTGTGGTGGGCCTGATCACCCCGTGGAACTTCCCCATCGCGATCCCCACGTGGAAGCTGGCGCCGGCGATCGTCTCCGGCTGCACGAGCATCTTCAAGCCCGCCGAGGACACGCCGCTGCTGGCGACGCTGCTCGTCCAGGCCTTCGAGGAGGTCGGGCTTCCGCCGGGCGTCCTCAACCTCGTGCACGGCTTCGGCGAGGAGGCCGGTGCCCCCATGGTGGAGCACCCCGACATCCGCGCGATCTCGTTCACCGGCTCGCTCGAGGTGGGGCGGAAGATCAACGAGCGCTGCGGCGCGCTGATGAAGCGCTGCTCGCTCGAGCTCGGGTCCAAGAACGTGATGATCGTGATGCCCGACGCCGAGATGGACCTGGCGGTCGAGGCGGCGTCGTGGGGGGCGTTCGCCACGAGCGGCCAGCGCTGCACCGCCACCTCGCGGCTGATCGTCCACGACGCCGCGCGCGAGGAGTTCACCGAGCGGATGCTGAAGCGCGTTGAGGGGATGAAGGTCGGCTCAGGTCTCGACCCCGAGGTCGAGCTCGCCCCGGTGATCAATGCCACGCAGAAGGAGCGGATCCTCGAGTACATCGAGATCGGGAAGCAGGAGGGCGCCACGCTGCTGACCGGTGGCGAGGAGCTCACCGGCGACGGCTACGAGAAGGGCAACTTCATCGCCCCGACCGTGTTCGACGACATGACGCCCGACATGCGGATCGCGCAGGAGGAGATCTTCGGGCCCGTGACGGGGATCATCCGCACCGACGACGTGGACGAGGCGATCCGGATGGCGAACTCGGTCGACTACGGGCTGTCGGCGGCGATCTACACGCACGACATCACGAACGTGTTCAAGGCGGTCACCCAGCTCGAGTTCGGGATCGTCTACGTGAACGCGCCGACGATCGGCGCCGAGATCCAGCTGCCGTTCGGCGGGATGAAGAACACCGGGAACGGCCATCGGGAGGCGGGGCCCCAGGCCCTCGACGAGTTCATGGAGTGGAAGGCCGTCTCGGTGGACTACTCGGGGAAGGTCCAGAAGGCCCAGGGGATCGACTGAGGACCGGCCGGCGCCCGTGAGCGACCGCGTCGCCCTCGTCTACTCGTCGGAGGTTGTCGAGTACGACCACGGGCCACAGCACCCCCTCAAGCCCGTGCGGGTCCTCCTGACCCGCGAGCTGATCGCGGCGTACGGGGTTCTGGAGGCGGGTCACGTGGACGAGGTCCCGACGCGCGTGGCCTCCGACGAGGAGGTCGGCCTCGTGCACACCCAGGCCTACATCGATGTGGTCAAGGCCGCGGGATCGGGGGAGCGCGGGGACTGGTGGGCCTACGGGTTCGGGCCCGGCGACAACCCGATCTTCCCCGCGATGCACGAAGCGTCGGCCCGGGTGGTGGGCGCCTCGATCGAGGCCGCGAGGCTGGTGCTCACGGGAGAGGCGGACCACGCGTTCAACCCCGCGGGCGGCCTCCACCACGCGATGCCAGAGCGGGCCAGCGGGTTCTGCGTCTACGACGATCCCGCGGTGGCCATCCGGTGGCTGCTCGACCGCGGCGTGGAGCGGATCGCGTACGTGGACGTGGACGTGCACCACGGCGACGGGCCGCAGGCCATCTTCTACGACGATCCCAGGGTGCTGACGATCTCGCTCCACGAGAGCGGCCGCTACCTCTTCCCGGGGACGGGCTTCGTCTCGGAGCGGGGCGAGGGCGAGGCGGAGGGGACGAAGGTCAACGTGCCGCTGCCGCCCTGGACGAGCGACGAGGCCTGGCTCCAGGCCTTCCGCGAGGTCGTGCCGCCCCTGGTGCGGCGCTTCCATCCGGACGTGCTCGTGACCCAGCTCGGCTGCGACACGCACCACACCGACCCGCTGGCGCACCTCGCGCTCTCGACCCGGGCCTACCGCGAGGCGTCGGTGGAGCTGCACGACCTGGCGCACGGGGTCGCCGGGGGGCGCTGGGTCGCCACCGGGGGAGGCGGGTACCAGTGGGCCCGGGTGGTGCCCCGGGCCTGGGCTATCTACTTCGCGGAGATGGCCGGGGTCGAGCTCTCCGACGATCTCCCCGAGGGGTGGAGGCAGCTGGCCGCGGAGCACGCCCGGGGGCCCGTGCCGGAGCGCCTCTCCGAGGAGCCGCCCGAGGTGCCGGCCGGCTCGGGCGAGGTCCGGTCGGTCGTCGACGACGTGAAGCGGGCGTTCTCGGTATGACCAGGGCCACGAAGCTGGTCTGCACGCTCGGCCCCGCGAGCGCGGGCCGCGTGCTCGAGCTCGTGGAGGCGGGCATGGACGTGGCCCGCATCAACCTGACGCACGGGACCCGCGAGGATCACGAGGAGCTCCTGCGGTCGGTGCGGGAGGCCTCCCGGGAGGCGGGCCGCGCGGTCGCGGTGATGACCGACCTGTCGGGCCCCAAGGTCAGGCTGGGAGAGCTCGAGCCGGAGGAGGTCCGGCTGGAGGATGGGAACGCGTTCGTGCTCCGCGGCGGGGAGGGCCCGGGCGACGCGCGGGGGGCGCCGACCAGTCACGCAGGTCTCGCGGAGGACCTCGAGGTGGGCGACCGTGTCCTGCTCTCGGACGGCGTCGTGGAGCTGCGGGTCGAGGACACGACCGGCGACGACGTCCGGACGAGGATCGTGCGGGGAGGCCTGATCCGCTCCAGGGCCGGGGTCAACGTCCCGTCGGGACGGCTGAGCGTCCCCGCCATAACGGAGACGGACGAGCGGGACCTGGCGTGGGTGAGGAGCGCGAGGATCGACCTCGTCGCCCAGTCCTTCGTCCGCCACGCGGCCGAGGTGCGGGCGCTGGCGGACCTCCTGCGCGGTGAGCCTGCGCTCCTCGTGGCGAAGATCGAGACGCGCTCGGCGGTGGAGGGGGCCGACGGGATCCTCGAGGCGGCCGACGCGGTCATGGTGGCGCGGGGCGATCTCGGGGTGGAGCTTCCGCGCGAGCGCATCCCCGTGATTCAGAAGGATCTCGTGGACCGGGCCAACCGCTCGGGGGTCCCCGCGGTCGTAGCCACGCAGATGCTCGAGTCGATGACGGGGAGCCGGCGTCCTACGCGGGCGGAGGCCAGCGACGTGGCCGGCGCGGCCTTCGACGGGGCCGCCGCCATCCTGCTCTCGGCCGAGACCGCGATCGGACGCTACCCGGTCGAGGCCGCGCGCACGGCCGCGGCGATCCTCGAGACGGCCGAGCGCGAGGGAGCCCGCTTCATCTCCACGACGGTCGAGGAGCGCGTGGAGGGAAGCGACGCGTGGGCGGTGGCCGACGCGGCCGCCACCGCGGCCGCGGACTCGGGGGCGGTCGCCGTGGCCTGCTTCACGCGCACCGGCCTGACGGCCCGACTCCTCTCGGGCGTCCGGCTGCCCGTCCCCGTCTACGCCTACAGCCACGACGACGCGGTGGTCCGCAGGCTCACGATGTTCCGGGGCGTCCACCCGAGACCGTGCGAACCGCCCGAGGACACGGACGCGATGCTGGCGATGATGGATCGACGCCTCCGGGAGGAGGGCCTGGCGTCGAGCGGCGATCCGGTCGTCCTCGTCGCCTCGACGCCGGTGGGGAGGTCCCGGACCAACCTGCTGAAGGTCCACCGGGTGGGCTGATCCTCGATGTGCGCCGGCCGCCGCCCCTGTCGATAATGGCTTCATGCCCCCCTTCGAGGAAATGCTCGACGCAGCCCGGGCCGGTGAGGAGTGGGCCCTGGAGGCGATCTACTGTGATCTCTCGCCTGCGGTCGCCGGGTATCTCCGCGGCCAGCGGGCGGCCGAGCCCGAGGACCTGACCTCGGAGGTCTTCGTGGGGCTGGTACGGGGGCTCCGCGCGTTCTGCGGCGACGAGCGGGCGTTCCGGAGCTGGGTCTTCTCGATCGCCCACCGCCGCCTCCTGGACGAGCGACGCCGCCTGGCTCGGCGGCGGGAGCGGCCCGCCGACCCGGGCGAGCTGGCGGCCGAGGGGCCGAAGGGGAACGTCGAGGCCGAGAGTCTGGCCAGGCTCGGGGACGGCTGGGCTGCCGAGCTCCTCGACATGCTGACCGACGAGCAGCGGACCGTGGTGCTCCTCCGGATCGTGGCCGACCTCTCGGTCAGGGAGGTGGCCGCGGTCACCGGGAGGTCGCCGGGGGCCGTGAAGACGATGCAGCGGCGGGCCCTCCTGCAGCTCGCGCGCAGGGTCGAGCGGGAGGGGGTTTCCCCGTGACGCCGCTCGACGATTACCGGGACGAGATGGCGATCCTCGGCTCCGAGCAGATCGAGGAGGTGCTGGCGGGCCGTCCGGTCGACGGGCCGGGCGCCGAGCCCCTCGCCCGGCTCGCCCGCGACCTCCGCGGGGGGCTTCTCGTCGACCTCCACCCAGAGATCGAGGCGCGGCACCTCGCCGCGATGCGGGCCGCGGTCGCGACTGCCCCGCGACGCATCCGGCCGCGGCGGGTGGCGGCGAAGCTGGCTCTGGCGGCCGCCCTCGTGCTCGGCGCCGGTGTCGCCGCCGCCACGACCGCCCGCCTCGTGGGGTCGCCCTCCATCGTGCCCGAGGATCTGCCCCTCCCGGTCCACGGCGAGAGCGACAGCCGCACCCAGGTGCCCGTGAGCGAGCCCGCCCCAGGGAGCGTCGCGACGGCCGACCGCCCATCGAGGCCGGAGGCAGACACGATCCGAGCGCCCTCCGCCCGCTCGAAGGGCTGTGGGGCGGCGGCGGCGGCCCCTCGGGCCGCCGCCGCCTGCCACCAGGGGCTCTCGAAGAGCGAGGGCAAGGGCAA
>DASUTW010000197.1:0-2595 GCA_036374395.1 Actinomycetota bacterium | reverse complement strand
ATGCGGCCACCGACTGGGCCTTCACCGCGACGGTGACGCCCGGCGCCCCCAACACCGGGTGACCGCCGGAGGGGCCGCGCCGGAGCGCGGCCCCTCCGGCGGTCACCGACGCAGGATCGCGACGAGCTCGTCGAGCGAGCGAGGCTCCCTCGCGCTGATCGCCCCGGTCGACCCGCGGACGATGACCCGAGACCTCGAGCGGATGACGCTCCGGGAGACCTCGCATCCCCGAGCGAGGTCGGCCCCCGGTCCTCCAGCGCACGTGTCGCGGCCGGGCCCGCCCGAGAGGAGGTCGTTGCCGGTCCCCCCGCGGAGCCGGTCGTTGCCCCGCCCTCCTAAGAGGAGGTCCGGTCCGGGACCGCCGATGAGCGCGTCCTTGCCCAAGGCGCCGATCAGCTCGTCGCTTCCCTGGCCACCCAGAAGGCGGTCCCTGCCCGGGCCGCCGAACAGGACGTCCAACCCTGCCAGCCCCATCAGCGTGTCGTGGCCCCCGAGCCCGCACAGCACGTCCTCGTCCCCGCTCCCCACCAGGTCGTCCGGACCGGCGGTCCCCACGACCTGGTTGAAGCCCAGCACCGCCGCCAGGGAGGCAATCCCGGGACATCCTCCGGCCAGCTCGGCGTCCTTGCCGCTCACCACGTCCCCCGGGGACAGGTCGATGGGCGTGGCGTTCTGGGGCTCGGAGAAGGCCACATCGTCGAACCACTCGGGGATGTGATCGTCCGACGGATCGCAGAAGTCGATGAACCCGACCAGGTACGAGCCCCCGCGGACGACGAGCTCGAAGGCGCCGTCGGCCCCGGTGACCGCCGTCTGGGCCGAGAAGAGATCCCTGTCGAGCGCCTCCACGCAGATCCCCGGGAGCGGAGCCCCCGTCCCCTCCCGCGTGACCGTCCCCTCGATCACCCCCGCCTCCACCGTCCGGATCCGGAGGAGGAGGGACCCCGCCGCGCTGTCGAACCCACCCACCTGGATGTGGTAGGTCGTGGCGGACCGGGCTCGGAACGAGGTCTGGGCGTTGAGGGACAGAGCATCGTCGTTGCACGCCACCAGATCCAGTGAGCTCAGCTCGGCCCCCGTCCACACGGCCAGCACCGAGTCGAAGCCGCTCCCCAGCGTGTCGACGGACACGAGGGTGTCGGACCCGGGCGTGAACTCGTACCAGACCGTGTTCCCCGTGAAGAACGTGCACGGAGGCTGGGGCTCGTCCTGCTCGAGCGTGGCCTCGGTCGTGTCCACGATGTTCTCGAAGGGCAGGGCGGCGACGTCGATGGCCGAGGCGAAGTCGTCGTTGACCGGCGGCACGGACGCCCTCCCCGGCGCTCCGATCGTCAGCAGGGCGAGCGTGAGCGTGATCGAGACGGCGATCTTGCGAACCCCCATGTGCGGCCCCCTTCGAGATGGGGGCACAGCATCCACCCTCTCGGGGGGACCGTCAAGGAGTGTCCGACTGTTCCGTCTCAGGGTCTCGCCACGTGGATCGTGACGTTCACGCCGGCGTGGTCCGAGGGCCACAGCCCCGACGGGGTGCGGTCGGCGGGATCCTCCTCGCCGATGATCTCCCCGCTCCCGCTCACCGCGTCGAGGAAGCCCTCGTACATCACGTAGTCCACCGTGTGGTCGAGGAGCGAGGGCCCCATCAGGTCGGCCGCCTGCCCCGCGGTGAACCCCGGATCCCCCGGCATCGCGTCCACCCAGGCGTCCACGAAGCCCGCGTCCACGAAAAGACCGTAGGCATCCGCCGGGTCCCCCCGCAGCGTGTTGAGGTCACCGGCCAGGAGGACGGGCAGGGGCGAATCGTCCATCCACTCGATCAGCTCGGCCGCCTGGACCTGCCGGATCACCGGATGGAACGCCTCGAGGTGCGTGTTCACGAAGCGGAACGGCTTCCCGCGGAGCTTCACGTCCACGCTCGACCAGCCGCGGATGATCTCGAGTGGCACGCCCCCCGCCGAGAGCGTCAGCGTGGCCTCGAAGGTGTGTAACGTCGGGTTGGACAGTTTGAGCTGCGAGGTGGGGAGATCGGTCCTGGCCAGGATGACGTCGCGATCGGTCAGGGTGCCGAGCGTGGTGGGGCTGATCGGCAGGGTCCCGCTGAAGTTCACGTTGGTGGCGACCGCATCGTAGTGGGCCCCGCGCTCCTCGAGCTCCGCGAGCAGGATGTCGAGGAAGTCCAACGTGCTGAGCGGGGTGCCGGGGTCGGTGATGGCCGCCGTCTGGATGATGGCCACCTCTTGGAGCCCGATCACCGACGGCGACTGCTCGGCGATCTCCCTCGCGATGACCTCGGCGCGCGACGGGAAGTCGGTCTGCTGGGTCTGGGCGAAGACGCTGGCGGCCGCCACGATCAACTCGGGCAGGGTGTCCACCTCGGGATCGAAGAGCGGAGAGAGATCGGCCCCGAAGTAGAGGTTGTAGGTCATGACGTCGACGCGTCGCTCAGCCTGTTCCGGGGGGTCGGCCTGGGCCACCGGGCCCGACGCGAGCGCGAGGACCGCGACGGCGGTGGCGGCGAGGACGCGGAGCGTTGAGCGTGACGACGGTCGCATGTGAACCCCCCTGCCCGGAAGCGTGCCCGGCACTCTAACGCCGCGG
>DASUTW010000196.1:0-5738 GCA_036374395.1 Actinomycetota bacterium | reverse complement strand
GGACGGGTTCGCGCGCATCACGCCGGGCAGCAGCGCGCCCTCGATGCTCGACCGGGCCGCCGAGATGGGGATGCCGGCGATCGGCCTCACCGACCACGGCGTGATGTTCGGCGCGCTCGACTTCTACCGTGAGGCCCGGGCGAGAGGGATCAAGCCGATCCTCGGCGTCGAGGCCTACGTGGCGCCGGGCTCGCGGTTCGACCGCAACCCCGGCGAGGACGAGGAGAAGTACCGGCACCTCACGATCCTGGCCCGGAACGAGACCGGCTACCGGAACCTCCTGCGGCTCGTCTCCGACGCCCACCTCGAGGGCTTCTACCACCGTCCGAGGATCGACAAGGAGCTGCTCGCCCGCCACGCCGAGGGGCTGATCGGGCTCTCGGGCTGCCTCGCCTCCGAGGTGTGCCGGCACCTCCTGGCCGATCAGGGGAAGAAGGCCGAGGAGGCCGCCGCCGCCTACCGCGACATCTTCGGGGAGGGCTCGTTCTACGTCGAGCTCCAGGACCACGGGCTGGCCGACCAGGCGAAGGTCACGCCCACCCTCATCCAGATCGCGCGCCGCCTCGGCGTCCCGCTCGTGGCCACGAACGACCTCCACTACACGGACAAGGAGGACCACCAGGCCCACGACGTCCTCCTCTGCATCCAGCAGCACGGGAAGGTCCTGACCGACACGAACCGTCTGCGGTTCGAGACCGAGGAGTTCTACCTGAAGTCGGCCCAGGAGATGCGCGAGGTCTTCCGCGAGCTGCCCGAGGCCTGCGACGCCACCCTCGAGATCGCCGAGTCGGTGGAGCCGATCCCCGACCTGGAGGGCGTCCTGGTGGACGGCGAGGTGGTCCACCGGCTGCCCCGGCTGGAGCCCCCCCGCGGGGAAGGACCAGAAAGGGTACCTCCGCGAGCTGACCCTCGAGGGCGCCGAGCAGCGCTACGGCGAGATCGGGCCCGAGCTCCGGGCCAGGCTGGAGCACGAGTTGACGATCATCAACGAGATGGGGTTCGCGGGCTACTTCCTCATCGTCTGGGACCTGATCCGCTTCGCGCGAGAGCGCGGGATCCGCGTGGGGCCGGGTCGGGGATCGGCCGCGGGCTCGGTGGTCTCGTACTGCCTGCGCATCACCGACCTCGATCCCCTCCGCTACAAGCTGATCTTCGAGCGCTTCCTCAACCCCGAGCGGAAGCAGATGCCCGACATCGACATGGACTTCGACGAGCGCCGGCGCGACGAGGTGATCCGCTACGTCGCGGACACCTACGGTCACGACCACGTGGCCCAGATCATCACGTTCCAGACGATCAAGGGGAAGCAGGGGATCCGCGACGCGGCCCGGGTGCTGGGCTTCCCGGCGGCGATGGGGGACCGGCTGTGCAAGATGTTCCCCGCGGCGGTGCTGGGCCGCGAGTACCCGATCCAGCAGGCCCTGGAGATCTCGGCCGAGCTGAAGGACGCCTACAATCGGGAGGACGACGCCCGCACGATCGTCGACACGGCGCGCGCGCTCGAGGGGCTCCGCCGCGAGGACTCGGTCCACGCCGCCGGAGTCGTGATCGGCGACCGGCCGCTCGTGAACTACCTCCCCCTGAAGCTGTCGAAGGACTCCCGCGACGACTCGAAGCGGGTCGTCACGCAGTTCGACATGCACGGCGTGGAGAAACTGGGCCTCCTCAAGATGGACTTCCTCGGCCTGCGGAACCTCTCGGTGATCGACGACACGGTGCGGATGCTGCGGGACCAGGGGTTCGAGCTCGACGTCGACCACCTGCCGCTGGACGACGAGGAGACGTACGCGATGCTGGGGCGCGGCGAGACGACGGGCGTCTTCCAGCTCGAGGGCGAGGGGATGCGCTCGCTGATCCGCCAGCTCCTGCCGAACCGCTTCGAGGACCTGATGGCGCTGGTCTCCCTCTACCGCCCGGGGCCGCTCAACGCCGGGATGCACGTGGAGTACGCGGAGCGGAAGCACGGCCGCAAGCCCGTCGTGTACCCGCACCCCGACCTGGAGCCGATCCTCAAGGACACCTACGGGGTCATCGTCTATCAGGAGCAGGTCATGGAGATCGCCGTGCGGATGGCCGGCTACTCGATGGGCGAGGCCGACCTCCTCCGCAAGGCGATGGGGAAGAAGATCCGCGAGCAGCTGGTCGTGCACCGGGAGAAGTTCGTGGCCGGCGCCGTGGAGCGGGGGTACGAGCGGGCGCTGGCCAACGAGATCTTCGACTTGATCATGCCGTTCGCCGACTACGGGTTCAACGCCTCGCACGCCTGCGGGTACGCCCTCGTCGCCTACCAGACCGCGTACCTCCGGGCACACCATCCCGTCGAATACATGGCCGCCCTGCTGACGAGCGTCAAGGACGACAAGGACAAGAAGCCCTTCTACCTGAACGCCTGCCGCCTGGCCGACATCCGCGTCCTGCCGCCGGACGTGAACGCCTCCGCCGTCGACTTCACTCCGGTGGGCGGCGAGGTGAGGTTCGGGCTCTCGGCGGTGCGGAACGTGGGGGCGGGCGCCGTGGAGCAGATCATCGCGGCCCGTCGGGAGAAGGGCGAGTTCACCTCGTTCGCGGACTTCTGCCGGAAGGTGGATCCGTCGGTGCTGCACAAGAAGGTGCTGGAGAGCCTGATCCTTTCGGGCGCGTTCGACTCGCTCGGACACACGCGGCGGGGCCTGCTCGAGGGCTATGACCGGGTGGCGGGACCGATCGCCTCCCAGCGGCGGGCCGAGGCTGCGGGGCAGTTCTCGCTGTTCGGGCAGGGAGCCCAGGCCTCTCAGGAGATCGACGAGGCGGTGCTCGAGGGGCCCGAGTTCGAGAAGCAGGAGCTGTTGGCGCTGGAGAAGCAGGTGCTGGGGCAGTACGTCACCGACCACCCCCTCCTCGCGGTGCGCGAGCGCCTGGAGGCCCAGACCGACGTGGACACCTCGGCGCTCGTGGGCCTCGGGGACGGCGACGTGGTCACCGTCGGAGGGATCATCGGGTCCGTGAACCGCCGGTTCACGAAGAAGGGGGAGCCCTACGCGATCCTGCGGCTCGAGGACCTCGTGGGCGGCGTCCAGGTGGTGGCGTTCCCCTCGGTGTTCGAGAAGGTCACCGACCTGCTGGCCCCGGACCGGATCGTGCTCGTCAAGGGCCGGGTGGACCTGCGGGGACGGGAGCTGCAGCTCGTGGCCGTGGAGATCGGGGCGCTCGACGACTCGGGCGAGCCGCCGCCGCCCGCCGAGCCGATCCTCCTGGAGGTGCCGGCCGAGCAGTGCACCGACGGCCTGGCGACGGCGCTGAAGGAGGTGCTCTCCGGACACCCCGGACGCGTCGCCGTCCATCTCCGCCTCCGGTCGAACGGGAGCGCGAAGCTGCTGCGGCTGGCCGACGGCTACCGCGTGGACGGTTCCGCCGGCCTCCTCTCGGAGCTCAGGAGCCTCCTGGGGGCGGAGGCCGTGGGGCGCGCGGCCCCCGCCGGCCGTTGACCGTGAGGCGCTCGCTCGCCTGGATCCTGACCGTGCTGGGGGGCCTCGTGATGGGGGTCGGGCCGCTGCTCCCCTTCGTCGTCGCGGACACTCCCCAGGGCACGCTGAGCTACTCGGGCATCGCCCAGGAGATCGGTGGCGACGGCTGGTACTTCATCGGGGTGGGGGCGGCGCTGGTCGTCCTCGGCGCCTCGATCGCATGGAGCCGGTCGGCGACCCTGGCACGCGTCCTCGGCGCGATCGGCGTCCTGGCCGCAGGGTTGGTGGCCGCGGTGGCGGCGATCGACATCGTCGACATCATCACCCTGGAGGAGGAGCTGCCTCCGGAGGCGGGGGGGCTGTTCAGCTTCTCGGTCGGCATCGGCCTCTACGTCGCCGCCGCGGGCTCGATCGTCGGGCTGATCGGGAGCGGAACCGCCCTCTTCGTGCAGCCGGAGGCCCCGCCCGTCCAGCCCCTTGCGGGGCCCCCGACCGGATGGTCGCCTGAGGAGGAGCCTCCTCGGCCTCCGCTCTGGCCTCCGCCGCCCGACTCTCGTCCGTCCGGCTCTCCGCCGCCGCAGAGCCCCCCGGCGCCTCCCGAGAGCTAGCTAGCCCGCCGGGCTGGGGCGCGCCCCCACCCGCGGGTACAGGTGCGCCGGCTCGTCCGCCCACCGGCGGACGAGCCGGCGCTCCGCCCATCCCACCACCGGGTCCAGCCCTGCGTGGCGGAGGGCGGCCCAGGAGCCGCCCCCGCGGGGAAGCAAGCGGTCGGTAAGGGAGAGCCGGGTCCCCAGGGGGGTGGCCAGGAGGGCCCGGCCCAGGAAGGGGACGAGGTCGTGGCCGGAGCCGAGGCGGGACGAGACGTCGCGGGGGCCCGTCCGCTCGGCCACGCCGGCCCCGGCCACCTTCGCCGCGTCGTCCCCTCGCGCGAAGCGGATCGTGACATCGGCGGGGAAGGGGCGGTCCAGGGGCGGGGGCACGTCGCCCAGCCCGCGCCGGACGGTCTCTGCGATCTCCTCCCTCGCATCCTGGGGCGGTCGGAGGATGGCCGAGGCGCGCGACGTCCCCGCCTTCACGCCGACGGCCGGGAGGCCCGGGAGGAGGTCCCCCGCCTCTTCGATCGCCCGCGAGTCGCCCGCGATCGCGGCCACGGAGACGCCGCCGGCACCCAGGGCCCAGGCCCAGAGGACCGCCTCGGAGACCGGCACGCCCTCGATCAGCACGGAGGCCCCCATCCAGAGGGTGTGGCTGAGGAACCCCTCGGGGTTCCCGGCGCCCGCGTGGATCCCCAGGAGGATCGCGGCGTCGGGGCGGCCCAGGTCCTCGACGCTCGCGGTGGGCCGGCCGGATCGCCAAAGCCTCCGGATGGGGAGGTCGGGGAAGGCCGCGGCCGGGAGGTTCCTCCCCAGGTAGTGCCAGTCCGCGAGCACGACCTCGGTGGCCCCGGCGTCGAGCGCCGCCTCGACGGCGGCCCCCACCTCGGCCACGAGCATCCGGACGCCGTGCCGGTAGTCGGCGGTCCAGCCCGGGAAGCACTGCTCGTAGCGATCGACGCCGGAGATGCCCTCCATGTCGGTGCACACCGCCACCCGCATGAGCGCCATCGTCCCACGCCCCGGGTGCGTCGGCCAAGCGCTCCCGGGAGGTACTATGGAGCGCGGCCGGGGTAGCCCAATCGGCAGAGGCCGCCGGCTCAAACCCGGCGCAGTGTGGGTTCGAATCCCACCCCCGGCACGCCTCCCTCCATAGCTTGCGACGGGGTTCTCGGTTCCATAGACTTTCGCGAACCTCGATGAAGACCACAGACCCCCTCTCCCCGGCCGCCCGCGAGATCGAGCGCGCCTGGACCCAGCGCTCGATCCTGCGGGATCGGCTCGATGAGCGCCGCGAACGGGTCGCCGATCTCTGGGTCAGGGCCCTGGTATCGGAGACGCCGCAGGCGGACCAGGCGTACCGCCTGGCGGAGGAGGAGTGCCGCCGGGTCGAGGCGGAGATCGCCCGCATCGAGGAGCGCCTGGGAGCCTTCGGGACCCCGTCGGTGGGGCCCCTCGGATCGGGAGGCTCGCCGTGATGGTCAATCCCGCGCGCCCGGCGATTCGTACCCATATCGAGGGGTCGCACGCGCCGGGCCTCGGCCGAACGACCGACACGGCGGCCGGCCGGCGGGAATCTGGCAATCGGCGCGGCGATGTGGTAATTCATGCCCGGCTTGCTCGGGAGACGCGCGAGCCGGCATCCGGGTCCGAGAAAGGAGGGAGGAAGCCGAGCATCTCCGTGCCGTGACCCACGGAGTGA
>DASUTW010000195.1:0-3108 GCA_036374395.1 Actinomycetota bacterium | reverse complement strand
TTCGAGGAGGCGAGCGGCCTGGAGAAGGCCCGCCCGGACGTTCGGATCAAGCTCTCGCGCACCGCCGACTACATCCAGCTCCTGGAGAACGTCCAGATCCACGGGTACCACCTCATGATGGGCCTCGGCCGGGCCCTCGATCCCGCCGAGGTCGCCGAGGACTGGTACGAGCGCGTCTACGCGCCGGTGGTGCAGGGGCTGAGACGCGAGGGGATCGCCCTTCCGGATCTGACCGAGGGAGACCTGTTCCTGGAGCTCTATCGGCGGCGGCGCGACCGCTTCGCCGAGCAGGGATGCCCCTCCCTGTCGGAGACCATCCCGGAGCTGACGCCCGAGCCGGCCAGGCCCTGGTGGGCCCCCTGGCGGCGACGACCATGACCGGTGTTTCCTTTGCCTCCCGAGGCGCGCCGGGTTTAGGCTCGGCCCGGAGGATCGCGACGGAGAGGAGACGTCATGCATGCACGGGTCACGACGACCAAGGGTCCGCCCGACTCCGTGGATCAGGCCACACAGGTGGTGACGGAGCAGGTACTCCCCAGCGCTCGACAGTTGGCCGGCTACAAGGGCATCCTCTCCCTCGCCGACCGGACCACCGGAACCGGGCTGACCATCACCCTCTGGGAGAGCGAGGAGGCCATGGCGGCGAGCGACGAGGCGGCCGACGCCATGCGGGGACAGGCTGTGGGCGCCATCGAGGGGTCCGAGGTCGCCTCCGTCGACCGCTACGAGGTCACGATCGACGAGCGCGCCTGAAGGGCTGGGGCGGCCACACCCGCGCCGCCCGGGCGCTGCTGGACTCGAACGGCGCCGGAGTCCTCAGCGAACGAAGCGTGAGGGCGGGCCCCGAAAGGGGCCCGCCCTCCGCACGCTACGCCGCGCTCAGCCAGATCCCGTGATCCTCTCCCGAGTGGAGAGGTAGATGTCGGACATGCCCTCAGGCCCGGGCGCGCGCCCGAACAGCAGCTGGCGAGCATCCCAGGACAGTGAGGGCCGGGACTCCGATGCGGCCGTGTTCACGTTGCCGCCCAGGTTGACCGGCGTGCCCCACGGATCGCTCACGCTTTCCCGCGTCGAGACCCAGATGTCCTGGCTGTTCTCCACCGACCCCGAGCGGTTCGACGAGAAGACGACCTCACGCCCATCCTTGCGCACGTTCGGCTGGATGTCGTTCGCGGTGGCGTCGTTCAGCTCGGCCACCGCCACCGCCGGCCCGAAGGCACCGTCCCCGATCCTCGTGCTCACGAAGATGTCCCC
Organism: Actinomycetota bacterium; assembly: GCA_036374395.1. GTDB lineage: Bacteria > Actinomycetota > UBA4738 > UBA4738 > CALAEC01 > DASUTW01. Next base: position 1,854 of record DASUTW010000195.1, on the reverse strand, counting down.
GGGCACGGCCCCCGAGCTCCGCGAGAAGTACAGCTGGGCTCCTCCGTCCACCTCCACGTACGAGGGCCCCTGCTCGTCCAGGGCGCTGTTCGGCCCGCTCGGCGCGCACCCCAGATGGACCGGCTCTCTCCACCCGTGCCTCGGGTTGAAGCGGGTGAAGTAGATGTCGCCCAGCCCGCACGCTCCCGGGATCGCTCTCCGGCTCACGAAGTAGAGGCCCTTCCCGCGCACCGGCGTCGGGCAGAAGTCGTCCGAAGCCGAGTTGACGGGGGCCCCGAGGTTCGTGGGCTCCCCGAACGGGGCATCGGTGCTGGCCCGCTTGGCGACCCAGATGTCCAACGCCTGGCTGCCCGGACGGTTCGAGGCCATGTAGAGCCTCAGCCCGTTCGGGGACTGGATCGGGCACCCGTCGAGAGACATCGTGTTCAGGTCCGGGTGGTTCCCGTTGATCTCGTCGATCTTCTGGGCGAGGGTCCAGTCGGAGAACTCCACCGCCCCCGCCAGGCCCGGCGCCGCCACGATCGCCAGCGCGATCGCCAGCCCGGCCCATCGGAGCCCCCGTCGGCCCGCTCGCCGCCCCCTTTCGTCATGCTTTGTGCGCATCCTGCCCTCCTCTCCTCTTGAACTAATCGAGCGACAGAGTCACAGTCGGGCGTGTGACGCAACGTGTGACGGGGAGAGCGTAAAGTGGGTTTGACGATCCATCTCCTGGGATCCCCCAGGGTCGAGCGGGACGGCGTCGCGCCGGAGCCTCTGCGCGGCCACAAGGCGTGGGGCCTGCTCGCGTTCCTCGTTCGCAGTCAGGTTCCGCCGTCGCGGGAGCGGGTGGCGGGCCTGCTGTTCCCGGAGGCCGACGATCCACTGGGAACGCTTCGCTGGACCCTGTCGGTCCTGCGCCGCCACCTCGGTGAGCAGGCGGAGCTCGGCGGAGATCCTCTCGAGCTGAAGCTGCTGCCGGGCACGCTCGTCGACGTCGACGTCCTCGAGAAGGGCTCCTGGATCGAGGCCGTCGCGCTCCCGGGCCTCGGTCACGAGCTGCTGGACGGGCTGACGTTCCGCGCCAGCCCGGGCTTCGAGCTGTGGCTGGAGAACGAGCGCCGTCACGTCGCGGGGATCACGAGCGCGGTCCTCCATCAGGCGGCGCTCGCGCTGCTCGCTCGCGGTGAGGCCGATGCCGCCGCCCGCCACGCCTCCGAGCTCGTGCGGCTCGACCCCTACGACGAGAACGCCCACGTCCTGCTGGTTCGCTGTCTGGTCGCATCGGGCGATCCCGCCGCCGCCTCGCGCCACGTGGAGACGGCGACCGAGCTCCTCCGGCGCGAGCTCGGGATCGAGCCGACCCCGGCGCTCCGTGCGGCGGCCGTCGCCACCGAGGTGCCGGTCGCGGGCCGCGTCTCGCGGAGCGTGGACGTCCGGGCGCAGGTGGAGGTGGGGGGAGCGGCGCTCGCCGCCGGCGGCGTCGAGGCGGGAGTGCACCAGCTCAGGGCCGCCGCCGCCGCCGCCCGAGGGCTCGACGACCCCGCGCTCCTTTCGGAGGTGCTGGTCTCGTTGGGCGGGGCCCTCGGTCCATTCCGCTCGCGGCACCGACGAGGAGGGCGTCGCCGCGCTCCACCAAGGGACCACCATCGCGGAGCAGACGGGAAGCCACGGCGTCGCCGCGATGGGGTGGCGCAGATCAGCTGGGTCCAGTTCCTCCGTGCGCACTACGAGCGAGCGGAGGAGTCCCTGGATCGAGCGGCCGACCATGCGGCGGGCGACGAGCGCGAGCTGGCGTGGGTGGACCTGATCCGCGGCGCGTGCCGGCACGACGTCGGCGACTACCCGGCGGCCGGCAAGCTCCTTCGCTCGGCCGTG
>DASUTW010000194.1:0-8343 GCA_036374395.1 Actinomycetota bacterium | reverse complement strand
GGGACATGGTCGAGCTCGAGGAGCCCGAGCTGCCGTTCGTCCTGGAGCTCGACGTCGACACGCCGATGATGGGCTTCATGCACAAGCTGGGCGAGGTGGACCCGGATCGGATCGAGGTGGGCATGGCGGTCGAGGCCGTGTGGAAGCCCGAGGAGGAGCGCGAGGGCTCGATCCTCGACATCCGCTACTTCCGGCCGCGCGACGCCGCGCTTCGGAAGGGGGCCAAGAGGAAGCCGGCGGCGAAGAGGACGTCCAAGCGCTCCGGGTCCCGGAAGCGGTCCGGCGCGAAGAGGAGGGCGGGCTGATGTTCGAGAAGATCAGCGACCCCAGGGAGGTCCGGCTGGTCGAGGGCCACATCCCGCTCCAGCATCGATACACGCCGGGGGTGGCGGGGGAGGCGTTCTTCGCCTCGCTGATGAAGGGCGAGTTCCTGGCCTCGGGATGCGAGCGCTGCGGGATCGTCTACTGCCCGAACCGGATCTTCTGCGAGCGGTGCATGGGGGAGCTCGAGGCCGACCGGACGGTGGGCCCGCGGGGGAGGATCGAGTCGTTCACCGTGCTGTACGCGGGCGTGGAGGGCGAGCCGCTCGACGAGCCGCGGACGATCGGTCTCGTGCGGTTGGAGGGCGCCGACACCGTCCTGATGCACGAGCTCGTGGGCTTCGACGAGGGGCCGCAGATCGGCGACGAGGTCGAGCCCGACTTCGAGCCGAGGAGCCGGCGGACGGGCTCCATCCTCGACCTCCGGGGCTTCAGGCCCGCTCGCTGACCACCGCCAGGGCGTCCACCGCCACCGCTCCGCGTCGCGACACGATCAGAGGGTTCGCCTCGATCTCCACGAGCCGTCCCTTGAGGTCGACGAGGAGGCGGGCCACCGCGTCGAGCGCCGCCGCCACGGCCCGGAGGTCGTGGCGGCGGCGCTCGAGCCCCAGCCGAGCGGCGCGGCGGCCGACGAAGGCCGCGGCCTGGCCCGACCGGAGCGGCGCCGCCAGGAACTCCGCCTCGCCCGCCTCGGCCGCCGCGCCGCCCGGCTTCACGGTGACGGCCGGGCCGAAGCGCTCGTCCCAGAGCCCGCCCACCAGGACCTCGGCCCCCGAGGCCATGCGCTGAACCAGGACGCCCTCGGGCTCCACGCCCGCGCGCCGGGCGGCCCGGAGGACCGCGGCGGCCGCCCGCTCGACGTCCGGCCCGGTGCGGAGCCCGACCTTCACCGCTCCCGCGCGCGCCTTGTGCGGCAGGGCCGCGGCCAGCGCCTTCACGGCCACGGGGAAACCCAGCCTGGCCGCGGCCGGGGCGGCCTCCTGGGGGGTGTGGGCGACGGCTTCGTCCGGGGCCTCGATCCCGTACAGTCCCAGCAGCTTCCTGGCCCGGACCTCGTCCAGAGCCCCGGACCGTCCCCGCAGCAGGGCGGCGGCCCGACGGCGCGCCGGGTGCGGGGCCTGGGCGCGGCCTCCCGGGGTCTCGGAGAGGTCCAGCAGGGCCCGGATCGCCGTCGGCGCCGTCTGGATGCCCTGCAGGACGGGGAGCCGGAGGTGCTCCGCGGACTTCCGACCCGCGTCGTCGAGGGCCAGCGGGACGGGGGCAAGCGAGACCATCACGGTTCCCGTCTCCTTCGCCAGCCGCTCCGCGGCGGCCAGGACCGAGGGCTCCCAGCTCCCCTGGACGGGGTCGCGGGAGGGGAAGGCGTCGAACGCCACGACCCCGATCGCAGGGTCGCGGGCCAGGGCCTCCAGGGCGGCCTCGAACATCCCGGTCTCCACCGCGGCCTGCCCCGTGACGTCGAGAGGATTGTCGGGCTTGGCGAAGGGAGGGAGGGCTCGCCGCAGCCGCCGGCGGGTGGCTGCGGACGGCGGCGGCATCTCGAGGCCCGCGGCCTCCGCGTGCTCGGCGAACAGCGTGCAGCTGCCGCCCGACTGGAACGCGACCGCGACGCCCCGGCGCTTCGGCGGGGTGGCGCGGGACGCGAGGGCCGCGGCCTCGAAGAGCGCCACCGAGTCCGGGACGAGGGCGGCTCCGAGGCGGCGCAGCCACGCGTCGCGAACGCCGGTGCGCCCGGCCACGGCGCCCGTGTGGGCCACCACCGCGCGACCGGCGATCTCGCCGTGGCCGGGCGCACACACGAGCAGGGGCTTCTCCGCCCCCGCGAGGGCCTCCGCGGCCTTGGCGAACCCGGCGGGATCCCGCACGGTCTCGACGTAGCAGGCGACGACCGTCGTCTCCGGGTCGGCGGCGGCCCAGGCCAGCATGTCGGCCAGCCCGACCGAGGCCTCGTTCCCCACCCCCATCACGAGGCGGACCCCGAGAGCCCGGTCGGCGGCCATCTGGGCGAGGGACCAGGCCACCGTCCCGCTCTGCGAGACGATCGTGAGACCCCCCGGCACGAGGGACGGCGGCCGTCCCGTCCCGTAGCACCAGACGCGGTCGGTGACGTTGACGTAGCCCTCGACGTTCGGCCCGACCACCGGCATGCCGGCCCGCCGCGCCGCCGCCGCCAGTGCCTCCTGCATCGCCGCGCCCTCGCCCCCCGCCTCGGCGAACCCGCTCGAGACGACCATGGCGCTGCGGACGCCCGCCCGCGCCGCGTCCTCCGCCGCCGAAACGGCGTGGCGCGCGGGGACCACGATCACCGCGAGGTCGACCCCCTCCGGCAGGTCGGCCGCCGTGGGCACGCACCGGAACCCCCACACCTCGCGGTACTTCGGGTTGACGGGGAAGATCGGTCCCTCGAACCCCGCCGCCCGCAGGTTCTCGTAGAACTCGGGGGCCCAGGAGCCCTCGGCCTCCGAGGCCCCTACGATCGCGATCGACCGAGGGGCAAGCAGCGGGCGCAGGGCCCGCGCGCTCGTCACGCGTCCTCCGTGCGGAAGCGGTCGTCGCGCCAGCGGATCGCGGCCTTCAGCCCCTCCTCCTCCCGGATACGGTTGAACTCCTTGCGCTCGGGCACCTCCGCCGCCTCGATCAGCGCGTCCAGATCGAGGTTGGCCCAGAGCGCCTCGCGGAACCCCGCGGCCTCGAGTGAGCGGTTGATCGCGGCCTTCGTCAGGGAGATGCTGACCGGATCCATCACCGCGATCTCGCGGGCCAGCTCGAGCGTCTCCTCCTCCAGCCGGTCGCGCGGCACGACCCGATTGACGAGCCCGATCCGGAGGGCCTCGTCGGCGGGGATCCGGTCCTCGCCGGTCAGCAGCAGCTCCTTGGCCTTGCGCGCGCCGACGAGCCAGGGCATGACGAGGGTGACCACGCCGCTGCCGTAGCGGATCTCCGGCTCCCCGAACATCGCGTCGTCCGACGCCACCGCGACGTCGCACATCATCATGAGGTCGCAGCCGCCCGCGAGGCAGTAGCCGTGCACCTCCGCGATCACCGGCCGGGGGTGGTCGAAGATCTCGAGCATCCGCCGGAGGTCGTGGGCCAGCTCGTTCCGCCAGGCGACCGCGTCCATCTCGCCCGACCGACCCTCTTCCTTGAGGTCGTAGCCGGCGCAGAACGCCCTCCCCGCTCCCCGGACCACCACCACCCGGGCGTCATCGTCCTCGGCGGCCCGCCCCAGCGCCGCCGACAGCTCCTCGATGAGCTCGCTCGACAGCGCGTTCAGCGCGTCCGGGCGGTTCAGGGTGAGGCGGCGGACCGGCCCGAGCTGCTCCTCCAGCAGGACTGGGTCGCTCACGACGCGACCGCGGCGCAGAACTCGGCGAAGACCTCGACGAAGCGGTCCACGTCCTCCTCGGAGTGCTGGACCGAGAGCGTCCACTGCTCCTCGTCGCCCGGCGTCATGAAGATCCCGCGGTTCATGGCCCAGGCCCACGAGGCCTCGAACAGCTCGCCGTTCGCCTCCAAGAAGTCGCGGTAGTCGCGCAGGGGCTTCCGCCGGTAGGAGACGCACCCCTTGCACCCCAGGTCCACGGTGTGCGCGGGGATGCCGTGCTCCTCGATCGCGGCCCGGCACCCCTCGGCCAGCCGGGTCCCGATCGCTCCCATCTGCTCGTAGGCATCGGGGGTGAGGACCTCGGTGAGGGCCGCGAGGCCCGCCGCGGCCGCCAGCGGGTTGCCGTTGAACGTCCCCTGCTGGGCCGCGCCGTGGTTGATCACGTCCATGACGTCGGCCTTGCCCCCGAACGCGCCGGTCGGGACGCCGCCACCGATCGCCTTGGCGAAGCAGGCCAGGTCGGGCTGGACACCGAACCGCTCGGTGGCGCCGCCCTCGGCGATCGTGGCCCCAGACTTCACCTCATCGAAGATCAGGACCACGCCGTGGCGGGTGCAGAGCTCCCGCACCCGCTCCAGGTAGCCGGGCTGGGGGACGGCGATGCCGATGTTCATCATCACCGGCTCCATGATCAGGCAGGCGATCTCGGAACCCCGCTCGTCCATCAGGGTCTCCAGCGCGTCCGCGTCGTTGAACGGCACCACGAGCGTCCGCTCGGCCATCTCGGGGGGGATGCCCTTCGACATCGGCCGGTCGGGCGGGACGTCGCGGCCGCCCATCATGTCGGCATTGGACACGACGCTGAACATCACCGTGTCGTGGTGCCCGTGGTAGGACCCGGCGATCTTCAGGACGGTGCTCCGCCCCGTGGCGGCCCGGGCGATCCTGATCGCGTCCATCGTGGCCTCGGTCCCCGAGTTCACGAAGCGGACCAGGTCGAGCTGGAACCGGCGGCGCAGCTCCTCGGCGAAGGCGATCGCGGTCTCGGTGGTCACCGCGAAGTGGGTGCCCTCGCCGGCCGTCCGGCGGATCGCCTCCACGACCTTGGGATGAGCGTGACCCACGGCCATCGTCCCGAAGCCGTTGTGGAAGTCGATGTACTCGGTCTCGTCCACGTCCCAGACGCGGCTGCCCCTCCCTCCCTCCAGGTAGACGGGGTAGGGCTCGGCGGCGTGGAAGGAGGACGCCACGCCCATCGGCATCGACCTCGACGCTCGCTCGTACAGCTCGGCGGATGCCGGCGTCCGCTCCAGGAGGCGCGCGGTCTCCTCCTTGGCGATCTCCCGAGCGCGTGCGGTGATCCGGTCGTCCATCGCTCCTCCTTATCGCAGATAGCCGGCGACGATCTCCTCGCCCCGGCGCCGCTGCAGCCAGACGCTCCCGAGCGCGAGCGCGACGCCGATCACGAAGATCAGGGTACCCATCACGTTGACCTGGGGCGGAACCCCGAAGCGGCTGGCCCCGTACACCCAGAGCGGGAACGTGAGCTCGCCGCCCGCGTTGAACAGCGTGATCACGAAGTCGTCGACCGAGAGCGCGAACGCCAGCACCGCGGCGGCCAGCACCCCCGGGAAGATCAGCGGCAGGGTCACGGTGCGGAACGCCGTCCAGGGGGAGGCCCCGAGGTCCTTCGCCGCTTCCTCCCACTCCCGGTTGAAGCCCTGGGTCCGAGCCTTCACGGTCACGACCACGAACGAGATGTTGAACATGATGTGCGCGATGAGGATCGTGAGCAGGCCTCGGTCCATCCCCAGCGTGATGAACAGCGAGAGCAGCGAGGCGCCGAGCACGACCTCGGGCGTGCCCAGCGGCAGGAAGATGAACAGGTTCGCCCCGGCCCTCCCCCGGAAGCGGTAGCGGGTCAGGGCCAGGGCCATCATCGTGCCCAGCACCGTGGAGACGATCGTGGCCCCCGCAGCGATCAGCAACGAGTTCTTGATCGCCTCGATGAGGTCGGGGAAGTCGCCCAGCGTGCGGTAGTGCTCGAGCGTGAACACCTGCCACGTGAAGTTGAAGCGTCCCGTGATGTCGTTGAAGCCGAACACGATCATCACGAGGATGGGCAGGACGAGGTAGACGATCACCAGACCGGTGTACGCGGGCAGGATCCAGCCCCGGCGCTCCGGCCTCCGGACCGGCGTCTCGGTGGCCCCCGGCGGCGCCACCACGTCCCTGAGCGGAGGTCTCACGCTCATCCCGTCAGCTCCTCGGTGCCGAGGAGCTTGGCGTAGACCGCCACCCCGATCAGGATCCCCGCCAGCAGCAGGAACGAGATCGCCGCCGCCTCCGGGTAGTCGTTGTTCACGAGGAACTCGTTCTGGATCACGTTACCGATCATCGTCGTGTTGATCCCGCCCAGGACCTCGGCGTTGATGAAGTCGCCCACGGCGGGGATGAACGTCAGGAGCGATCCCGCGAACACCCCCGGCAGCGACAGGGGCAACGTCACGCGGAGGAACGCCGACGTGCGGCTCGAGTACAGGTCCCCGGCGGCGTCCAGCAGGCTCCGATCCATCCGCTCCAGCGCCACGTAGAGCGGGAGCGCCATGAAGGGCAGGAAGTTGTAGACGAGGCCGCCGATCACGGCGAAGGGCGTCGCCAGGACGCGGAAGTCCTGCCCCAGCCACCCCAGGTTCTTCAGCGGGCCGAAGATGAACCCGTCGTCGGCCAGGATGAACTTCCACTCCAGCGTCCGGATGATGAACGAGACGAAGAACGGCATGATCAGGAGGAACAGCAGGGCGTTCTTCCATCGGCCGCCCCGGAACGCGATCGTGTATGCGAGCGGGTAGCAGATCAGGAGCAGTGCCCCCGTCACCATGAGCCCGTAGAAGATCGATCGGATGAACTGCCTGTCGAACTTCCCCAGGACGTCGAGGTAGGTCTGGAAGCGCCAGGTCAGCTCGTACCCCTGCTCCAGCGACCCCTCCTGCAGCGAGACCGACAGCATCGACACCATCGGCACCACGAAGAAGACGAGCAGCCACAGCCCACCGGGGAGGAGCAGGGAGTAGGGCGGGCCCGCCCTGCGCCACCTCGCCGACCGCGGCGCCGCCGTCTCGACCGTCGTCGTCACCCCCTCAGCCCTGGACCACCGCCTGGAAGAGCTCGTTCCAGGCCCGCTCGTCTTCCTCGTCGAGGTTCTTGTAGTTGTAGAGCTGGGACTCGACCTCCTCCGAGGGGAAGACGAGCGGGCTCTCGGCGATCTGATCCAGCAGCTCCGCCTCGCCGCCCGAAGCCTCCGCCGCGTCCTGGCGGATGAGGTCGGGCACCTGGCTCACGGGCGACTCGTACCAGACCCACTCCGTGATGTTCGTGGCGATGCGCGGGTCGTACACGAAGTTCATGAACTCGTGCGCGTCGGCCGGGTGCTCGGCCCCGACCGGGATCACCATGTTGTCGGTCCAGCGCATCGCCCCCTCCTCGGGGATGATGAACCGGAGGTTCGGGTTGTCCTGCTGGAGGGCGAAGATGTCCCCCGACCACGCCATCGAGACCCAGAGGTTCCCCGTGGCGAGCTGGTCCGTGTAGTCGTTGCCGAAGTAGCCGCGGACGATGCCGGTCTCACGCTGCTCGAGCAGCTTCTGCTGCGCGGCCTCCACGTCCTCCATCGTGGCCTCCTCGGGGACCACGCCGTTCGCGAGGAGGGCGAACCCGAAGGAGTCCCGCATCTCGGTGAACATCCCCACGTGCCCCTCGAACGCGGGGTCCCACAGGTCCTCCCTCGAGGTCAGCTCCCTGCCGGTCCGCTCGATGTCGTAGCCGATCCCCGTGATCCCGGCCGCCCACGGGATGCTGTAGATGTTCCCGGGGTCGTAGGAGGGGTCCTTGAACTTCTCGAAGGCGTTCGCCTCGAAGTTGGGCAGGCGGTCGTGGTGCAGCGGCTGGAGGAACCCCAGCCGGATCATCTTGGCCACCATCCAGTCGGTGACCACGATGATGTCGTAGCCGGCCGACTGCCCGCGGGAGAGGGGCTCCTGGATCGTCCCGAAGAACTCCTCGTTGTCGTTGATGACCACCTGGTAGTCGATCTGGATGTCCGTCTCCTCGGTGAAGGACACGAGCGTGGGGCTCTCGCCCTTGGCCCGGTCGATGTAGAGGGGCCAGTTGGCAACCACGACCTGCCCCGCGATCTCGGGCAGCGGCGAGGGGCTGGCCTCGGTGGGCGCCGGGCCGGCATCGTCGTCCTCGCCCTGGATGCCGCAGGCGGCCAGGAGCGCGCCCACGCCCAGGAACACCGATCCGCGGCCCGCGCGACGCAGGAGCTCCCGTCGCGACATCGGGTCCTGAAGACCGCCGAACAGCTCGTTCATCCTCTCCGTCATTCCGACCTCCTTCAGTCTGGCTCCACCACGAACGTGTGCTGCGGGTGCCAGGAGAGGACGACCTCCTCCCCCGTGGCGGGCGCCCGCTCCCCGGGCGCGTCGACGTTCTGCGCGTACACGGTCAGCTGCTCGCCGCCAGGCGCCTCCACCGTGTAGACGCTGCTGACGCCCACGTACGTCGAGACGAGCAGCCGCCCCCGGATCGCGTTGCGGCCCTCGGGCGGGGCCGACTCGCCGGGGGCGATGCGGATCTTCTCGGGACGGACGCCGAGGCGGGCCTCGCGGACGTCGGCGCGCACGCGGTCGTGGGGC
>DASUTW010000193.1:0-2461 GCA_036374395.1 Actinomycetota bacterium | reverse complement strand
CTTCTCGCCGGGCCCGGTGACCATCAAGAGCGGTGAGACGATCACCTGGGAGCACGCCGATAAGACCGAGGCGCCCCACACGGTCACGATAGCCACCCAGGAACAGCTCGTGCAGGACTTCGGGGACTTCCTCGGAGGGTGCCCGGAGTGCGACGCCGCAGCGGGTGCAGCGCTCGACGGCCACTTCGGCGCCGGACCGCCGGTCTTCGAGCTGGACGATGGTGACGGCGAGTTCGACGATGCGGGCGACTCGCTCCTGTTCTTCCCGGGCGACTCGGTGAGCAAGCAGATCAACGCGCCCGCCGGGACCACGCTCCTGTACTTCTGCGCGATCCACTCCTGGATGCAGGGGGCCATCTCGGTCAATTAAAGGAGTCGAGCGAGGCGGCGAACATCAGCGACATGATCCGGCCCGGGGCCGCATGGTGATCGTCGCCCCGCGCTCGAACTTCTCTTCGAACTCGGGATGACGCCGGTGCTTCGTTGCGCCTCCAGGGAGGGTGATCGAAGTCCCTTGCGGTCGGCTCCTTCCCCTGCCACTCTGGGGAGCCATTGCCTTGCGATGGGTTCCGCGGCCTCCGATCGAGGGGATGCGGCTTGGCGCGTTTCGAAGAGCACGTGGACGTGGGCACCTCGGTCGAGGAGACGTTCCGGTACATCACCGACCAGAAGCAGGTGGCGAGCTGGAACGATCACGTCCAGCGGGTCGAGGTTGACGGTGGTGGCCCTGTCGCGCCCGGAACTATCATTCGCCAGCACCGCCGGCGAGGGAACCGCGAGTTCGTCCTGACCTTCCAGGTTATCGACCACGAATCCCCTCGGCGCCACGCGCTTCGGGGGGAGGTGTTCGGGACGAGCACGACGATGGAGTTCGGCTTGGAACCACGAGGATCGGGCACTCGGGTGTCCATGGCCGCGACCGTCGAAGCTCGAGGTCTCAAGGGAGTCCTGGCGCCGCTCGTCGCCCGGCAAATGCGCAAGTCGACCGTCGCGGCGCTGACCGCGTTGCGGGAGCGACTCGGCGCAGCGTAGTCCTCGTGCCACGGCCGGGGGGCGAAGCCGGCTGTCAGCATTGACATCGCACCATCCCCGAAGCCTCAGCGATCCAATGGCCGGGCAATCTAGTGAGCGGTGCAACCGCAACTGCCAAGAGCCACGCCTGGGGTCGAGCTAACGCCGCTCCCAGTCCGAAGCCAAGACCGGAGAGGTCCCAGCACGGGACCGGCCACCACGGGAAAGATCCCCCCGACCCGCGGGCACCGCACCCAGGATCCACGCCCAGGCCCGGCCCAGGGTCCCGGCGACCCTCTCCGGCGGTCGGGAGGGGACGGCCCCAGCCTCGACCTGGGATCGCCAGGCGTCGCCGAGCTCCGATGCCTCTCCGTTCTGCTAGGCGACCTTCGCCATCGGCCTCCCGGCCGGCGCTTCCGCCGGATGGGTGGGAGGGGTCACGGCGTGGCGGACCGTCGTGATCAGCCAGAGCGTCAGGGTGGCGATCACGAGCGTAGTCAGCAGCGTCTTGCTGCCGGCCACCACGGCGATGGCCCCAGCAACCAGGGCGACGCCTCCAGCCGCGGACATGAATACGACATAGGCCATGGGGGCCCGTCGCTTCCCACCAACGCCGAAGACGTCCGCCAGAGCGGCCTGGTTCGCGGCGCATCCCAGCATCCCCAGCCCAAGGACGATCCCACCCAGCACCCTGGTCGACATGCCGGACATGGCCGTCTCCGTGAGCCACAGGCCGTAGACGATCCCGACCGCGCCCGCGAACAGAGTCGCGATCCCGTCTCTCCACGTAAGGCGCATCGTCCTACTCCTTTCCGTCCCGCCGGGGCGGCCACGACCCGCTTGCCTGCCACGGCGGCTGCTTATAGCCTCGCACCGTAGCCATCTCCGGGGCAGAGGCATCCGGCCCCGACCGCCAAGGACCTCCGACATGGAGGGCACGCTGACCGTCGCGCTCCTGAGCGGCCCCAGCGGGCCCGTCGGACCGAAAGCGAGAGGACCTCGCGCACCTCGGATAACAGCGGGCTGGCGGTGCGGTGCACCAGAAGACTGAAGCCCCGCACCGTGCCACAGGTTCCACGACCCGCCCCCGGCTGTCCACCATGGCGAGGATGGGCCGCGCGTACGGCATGTCGACTCAGCGTGCCACCGCTCGCCGGGTCTATCCTGTGGGGCTCACTGCGTGGGGGGATCCACCATGTGAGATGTATTCGGCCCGCCGGTACAGCATGAGGCCGAGCATCGCCACGAACCCCGAAGCGCAGTAAAGGCCGCACTGTGCTCCTTCCACGACACCGAACAGGGCCAGGCAGACGAACGGAATCACGGGAACGGCCATGGCCGCCGCCATCTCGTACGAGCTCCTCGTACTGTGGCCCCGGAACCGCATCCACGGGATCATCGGCACACTCATGCCCACAGCCACCACGAGCAACGCCTGAGCTGGGTATCG
>DASUTW010000192.1:0-3293 GCA_036374395.1 Actinomycetota bacterium | reverse complement strand
GTTCCCCCCTCGATCGAGGCGTCCGACCACCACGATCCGTCCCGATCCCACACGGTTCGCGACATCGTCTGCAGCTCACGCAATCTGCCCAAGTAGAGCTCGAGGCGCTGCATCCGAGCCAGACGCTCGGACGGGGCGAGGGCCGTGGCTTCGACGGGGGCCTCGGTGAGGATCCGCAGAGCGAGCCGAAGCTCCTCTTCGGCCCTCTCCAGGTGCATCCTGCTCCGGACGATGGCCGTCGCTGCCCGATTGATGGTCAGGGGGGCCTCCATGGTCTCCTCCGGATCGCTCATGAGCCCGGAACCTCCGTTGGCAGGTCGACGACCTGCGAGCGGTCCGGGACCCAGCGCTGGATGCGCTCCACGGCGTCCGCCACCCGGTGCACGTCCTTCTCCGTCATCCCGTTCCACAGCGGGAGGGTCAGGACGCGGTCGCTGGCCAGGTCGGTCGCGGGAAGGCCGCCGTTCGTGTCGGCGAGGCCCCGGTACGCCTGCATGCGGTGCACGGGCGGCGCGTAGTACCTCCTGGTGTCGATCCCCTCCGCCTCGAGGGCCGTGGCCAGGCCCGAGGGATGGAGACCGAACGCCCCGGGGTCCACGAGGATGGTGAAGTCCTTGTAGGTGCTCCGTTCGCCGTCCGGCACCGTCGGGAAGGTGACGCCCGAGAGGTCGCCGAGGGCCTGGCGGTAGGCTGCCGCGAGCTCGTTCCGCTCGTCGATCCGGCCGTCGAGCCCTTCCAGCGAGGCCAGCGCCACGGCCGCGTGGAGCTCGGACATCCTGGCGTTGAGGCCCACGAAGAGGCAGTCGTAGTCGCCCGGATTGCCGTAGTCCCGTCCGATCCTGCACCGCTCGGCGAGGGCGTCGTCGTTCGTGGCGATGATGCCCCCTTCCGCCGCCACCAGCACCTTCGTGGGCGACAGGCTGAAGACCTCGGCGTCGCCGAAGCCGCCCACCGGTGTTCCGTCGTGCCGTGACCCGAACGCGTGGGCGGCGTCGAAGAGGAGCCGGAGGCCCCAGTGGTCGGCGATCTCGCGCAGCTCGTCGACGGCGCACGGCGTTCCGTAGACGTGGGTGCCGAGGATCGCCCCGGTTCGGATCCCGACCGCCCGCCGCACCGCGCGGGGCGAGATCGTGAGCGTCTCGGGATCGATGTCGGCGAACACGGGACGGAGGCCGTTCCAGGCCACCGCGTGCGCCGTGGCCGCGAACGTGAAGGAGGGGACGATCACGTCGCCCGTGATGCCCGCCGCCCGAAGCGCAAGCATCAGGCCGCTCGTGCACGAGGAGACCGCGATGCAGTGGCGAACCCCAAGGTACTCGGCCGCCCGCCGCTCGAGCTCCCGAACCAGGGACGCGTTCGTCAGGACGCCCTCCTCGAGGCTCCCACGGATGTCCTGCAGGATCCGGTCGACGTTGGCATGGTGGGGGCGCACCAGGGGAAGTCCCTCGGGGAAGGCGGGGGGACCTCCCGCTATCGCCGGTCGCGCCGGCTCCGGCCGGGGAAGTTCAACGGTCATCGCTCTCCCTCCTCTATCGAACGAGCGGGGACGGCAACGCGACGTCGCGCCCGCTCGAACCACTCCACGGTCTCGGTCAGGCCGCCGCGAAGGTCCATCAGCGGTCGGTATCCGATGAGGCGCTCTGCCATCGAGATGTCGGCCAGCGAGTCCCGGACGTCGCCGGGCCTGGGCGGGGCGAAGGCGGGCTCGATCTCCCGGCCGACGATCCGTCCCAGGATCTGGATCAGCTCCAGGAGCGTCGTGCGGCGGCCGAACCCCACGTTCATCGCCTGACCCGAGGCCTCGGCGGCGGCCTCGGCGGCGAGCACGCACGCCTGAACAACGTTCCCGATGTAGGTGAAGTCCCGGCTCTGCTCGCCGTCGCCGAACACGGTGGGGGACTCCCCCTGGAGGACCTGATTCACGAACCGAGGGATCACGGCCGCGTACTGCGAAGCCGGGTCCTGGCGCGGGCCGAACACGTTGAAGAAGCGGAGCGCCACGGTCTCGAGGCCGAAGGAGCGGGTGAAGGACCGGCAGTAGGCCTCGCCGGCGAGCTTGGAAGCCGCGTACGGGGACAGTGGGGCGACCGGCATCCCCTCGTGCTTGGGCAGGATCGGTGTGTCCCCGTAGACGGAGGACGAGGATGCATAGACGACGCGCCGCACCCCGGCGTCCCTCGCCGAGACCAGGACCTTCAGCGTGCCTGTCGCGTTCACGTCGTGGGTGGCGACCGGATCGGCGATCGACCGGGCCACCGAGGGGAGCGCGGCGAGGTGGTAGACAACCTCGGTGCCGCGGACCACGGACGCCAGCACCTCGACGTCCCTCACGTCCCCCACGACGAGGTCGAGGCCCCCGTTGAGGCCGTCGAGGTTCTCCTGCCGCCCCGTGGAGAGGTCGTCCAGCACCCGCACGGAGGCGCCTGCGCCCAGCAGGCACCGCACCAGGTTCGATCCGATGAAGCCCGTCCCACCCGTCACGAGCACGATCACTGCACCCAGCTCCCCTCCTGCATGTCCTCGAAGGTACGGCGATATGGACCCACGCCCACGCTTCAGGGACCGTAGGTTCGGCTACCACAGATGTCGTAGGCTCTCAGGGCGTCCCCCAGGGGTCGTTGCAACCTTGGGGCTGGTGCCCATAATGGTTCAGCGGTCCCCGGGGGGAAGAGCTATGACGCAGAACCAGCCTCCTCGTCTGAAGCGAGGACTCTTCGGCTACTCACGCTCGAGCGTGCGCCGCATGCTGGGCGACAGGGACAGCATGTTCGCCATGGCTCGGGCCCGCCTGAGCCAGACCCAAGCCCGCGTCGGCCAGCTCGAGGCCCAGGTCAGGACGTTGGAGGAGCACCTCAACCTTCGCCACGCCGAGGTCGAGGGCGCCGCCCAGAAGATCGCGCAGCTCGAGCTGGAGCTCGACGGCGCCCGCGAGCAGCTCCGCGAGGCCGAGTCGCTCTCGGCCGAGCTGGCCGAGGCCCGCGAGGCCCTGGGCCGGATGAACGTCCTCTCCCTCGAGCTCGCGGAGGCCCGAGAGCGGCTCCAGGATCGCGACCGGCTCGAGGGCGAGCTGACGGAGGCTCGCACCAACGTCGAGGACCTTTCCCGTGATCTGGATGGGGCCCGTCGCAAGCTGCGGGAGCAGGAGCAGGCCGCTGAGGCCCGGATCGCCTCGATGGAGGCCCAGCTCGCCGGCACCCGCGCCGACCTGGAGCAGCAGGCCCGGGCCGCCGAGACCCGAGCGACTCAGGCCGAGGCGGAGCTGGCCGCGGCCCGCGCCGAGCTCGCCGCGAGAC
>DASUTW010000191.1:0-7442 GCA_036374395.1 Actinomycetota bacterium | reverse complement strand
CTTCCTCGGGCGCGGGAGGTCCCGCGGCCGTGTGCTACAGTTGCCCGCCGGAGGCCGTCCGGCCTCGTTAGGAACCCACATGGCAGGCAGAGAAGTCCTCTACGAGACCTTCTACACCAAGGCGCCGGGCTCCGAGAAGCTCCGGAGGACCGCCGAGGGGCGGTTCCGCTACCTGGTCCGCGAGGGGTGGCACGAGATGGAGCGGCGGCCCGACGGGCCCGACGCCGTCCAGATCCGGTTCGAGCGCGAGGGCGCGAGTCGCCCGCTCGAGCCCCTGCGGAAGAAGCCCGAGCCGCCGCCGCGCCGCCGCGAGGGCCGCGGTGGCGACCGCGGCGGTCGAGGCGGCGGGTTCCGGGGGGGCGGCGGCCCTCGCGGCGGCCGCGGCGGCGGCCCCCCGGGAGGGCAGGGCGGCCCGCCCCAGGGCGGGCGGTCTCAGGGCGGGCGGTCTCAGGGCGGGCAGTCTCAGGGCGGGCAGTCTCAGGGCGGTGGCGGGGGCGGGTCCCCCGAGGCGCCCCAGACGCAGACCCCCTCCTCCTAGCCCTCCGCGCTCCTCGCCTTCGGCTCCCGCAGGTGGTGGTCGGTGGCGCGCTGGAACGCGCGGCCGAGACGAAGAAGCGTCGTCTCCTCCCCGGCCCGCCCGATCAGCTGCACGCCGAGCGGCAGCCCCTCGTCCGAGAACCCCGCAGGGAGCGAGAGGGCCGGCAGGCCCACGAGGTTCACCACGCGGGTGAACCAGGCCGGCCCCCCCGTGTGGAGGCCGTGGGGCGGGCCGCTCCCCACGTCGATCTCCTCCTCCTCGAAGCGCGGAGCGGGGAAGGGCGTGGCCGGCGCCACCAGCACGTCCGCTTCGGCCAGCGCCCCGTCGAACGCGGCGCGGAGCCTGGCCACGTCCCGCCGGGCTCGAACCATCTCCACGGCGGGCTGGGTCGAGCCGCGCTCCAGGGCCCGGCGCGTGAGCGGGTAGAGCGACTCGGGACGGCGGAGCAGCAGCCCGTGGTCCGCGGCGAACTCGGGCCAGGCGATGTTGATCCAGGCATCGTTGGCGTAGCCGACGTGGCCAACCTCGCCCGTGGCGGGCCTCCCCCCCATCCCGATCAGGACGTCGCGCGCCTCGTGCACCGCGGCCAGGACGTCCCGCCGAGCCCGCTCGGCGAAGAAGGCGCCCGGGACGGCCACCCGCAGCCCCTCGGGCGACGCCGCGGTCTCGTCCACGAACCGCTGTCCCCGCCCCGCGATCACCGCGAGCCCCAGGGCGGCGTCCTCGACGGTCATCGTCAGCGGACCCACCGTGTCCAGCGTGCGGGTCAGCGGCATGACGCCCGCCATGTCGAGGCTCCCGAACGTGGTCTTCAGCCCGACGGTGCCGCACATGGAGGCGGGGATGCGCACCGAGCCTCCCGTGTCGGTCCCCAGCGCCAGCGGCACGACCCGGGCGCCCACGGCGGCCGCCGAGCCCCCGCTCGACCCGCCGCTGATCCTCGAGGGGTCCCACGGGTTGCGGCACGCGCCGCACGCCGACACCGCGTTCGTCCCGCCCGCGGCGAGCTCGTGCATGTTGGTCTTCCCGACGATCACCGCGCCGGCCGCCCGGAGCCGGGCCACCACCGCGGCGTCGCGCTCGGCCACGGCGCCCCGATATGCCCGGCAGCACCCGGTCGTCTCCCACCCCTCGACGTCGAAGAGGTCCTTCACGGCGACGGGCACGCCGTGGAGTGGGCCCCACAACTCCCCGCGCGCCGCCTCCTCCTGCCGCTCGCGGGCCACCTCCTGCGCCTGCTCGGCGTGCAGCATCGAGAAGACGTTCGAGACGAGGTCCCAGTGCTCCGCGCGCAGCAGCGCTCGCTCCAGGACCTCCACGGGGGAGATCTCGCGAGCGGCGATCCCGCGAGCGAGCTCGGTCGCCTGCATCGACGGGAAGCCTACCGCGCGCCCTGCTAGCGTGGGGTCGTGGCCGAGATCACGGTGGAGCCGCAGGGTGACGCCTTCTTCGTGCGCGTGGACGACGGATCGACCCAGACCACGCACACGGTCACGGTCTCGGACGAGGACTTCGAACGGCTTGGCTCCGGGTACGGGTCGCGGGAGGACTTCGTGACCGCGTGCTTCGAGTTCCTCCTGGAGCACGAGCCGAAGGAGTCGATCCTCTCGACGTTCGACGTGAGCGTGATCCCCCGGTACTTCCCGGAGTTCGAGGACGAGATCAGGCGGTGAGCTGCTCGTCGGGGGGCTCCACCGAGGCTCCCCCGAGCTCGCCGGACGGCTCCTCCTCGCCCTGCTCGGCCCTGGCGCTCACGATCAGCGCCACCGCCCCCACGATGACGACCCCGGCCACGAGCGTGCGCGCCGTGACCGGCTCGCGCAGGAAAGCCCAGCCCAACAGCACGGCGATCACCGGGTTCACGTAGGCGTAGGTGGCGACGAGCGAGGTCTTGGCCACACGCAGCAGCCAGGCGTAGGCGGCGAAGCCCACCAGCGATCCGAAGACCACGAGGTAGGCAACGCCGATCCACGACGCCAGTGAGATGGCCCCCCAGTCGACGCGGCCGAACTCACCGGTGATCGCGGCCACGACGGTGAGCACCACCCCCCCGGCCAGCATCTCCATCGCCGTCCCCACGAGCGGCCGCTCGGGCAGCGGCGCTCGGCGGGCGTAGAGCGAGCCCGACGCCCACGAGATCGAGGCGAAGACCACCGCGGCCACGCCCCAGGGGTCGAAGGTCCCGCCCCCGCCGATCGGCCCCACGAGCAGGGCCACGCCTCCGAACCCGATGACGATCCCCAGCACCTCTCGCCAGCTCGTCCGCTCACGAAGCACCAGGCCCGAGACGACCACCATCCACAGCGGCACGGTGCCGACGAGCAGGGCCGCGATCCCGGATGGCACCGTCTGCTCGGCCCACACCACCATCCCGTTCCCGCCGAGGAGCAGTGCCCCGCCCACGATCGCCGCCGTCCGCCAGTGGCGGAGCGTAGGGCGGTCGCCCACGCGGTCCCCCCTGCGGATCGCCCACGCGTAGAGCAGCGCGCCGGCCACGAGGAAGCGGATCGCAGCCGAGAGGAAGGGCGGAAACGTCTCCACGACGACCGCGATGGCCAGGTACGTCGAGCCCCAGACGATGTAGACGGCCCACATCGCCGACCAGATGGCCCAGGTGGGGGCGTGTCCGCCGCCGTGGGTGGGGTCCTGAGGCGAGGAGAGCATCGAGCCGGGCCGTGCCATGGACCCCATGATAGAGAGGGTCTTGACCGCCTGTGAACCCTCTGTCTAAGGTCTTTGGGCGGGGACGCTTGTTATACGAAGACGAATGGAGGCGATGACCTTGGATCCTGAGCGGCTGCTCGACGAGACGGGCTGGCGGATCCTCCGCGAGCTCCAGGAGAACGCCCGCATCACGTTCAGCGAGCTGGGGAGGCGGGTCGCCCTCACCGCGCCGGCGGTCGCCGACCGGGTGCGCCGCCTCGAGGAGGCCGGGGTGATCCGGGGCTACAGGGTCGAGGTCGACCGCGAGGCCCTCGGCCTGCCGGTGCTGGCGTTCATCCGCATCACCGCGACGGGCGCCGAGTGCCGAGCGCTGGCCGCCGAGATCTCGGGGTTCCCCGAGGTCCTCGAATGCCACCGCGTCACCGGCGAGGAGGCCTTCATCGCCAAGGTCGCGGTCCGCTCGGTGGCGCACCTCCAGGACCTGATCGACCGCCTGATGCCCTACGGGGAGACGATCACCTCGATCGTGCTCTCCTCGCCCGTGTCCTACCGGACGATCGACCGGGAGTCGGCGAACGGCGAGGTTGCCGCCCGGAGGCGCTGACGTGCGGTTCGGCATCGGGCTCTTCACCGCGCAGGTGCCGCCCGGCTCGGGCCGAGGGTTCGTCGACGAATACCGAGACGTCGTCGAGCTCGCGCGCCTCGCGGAGCGGGTCGGCTTCGACTCGGTCTGGGTGAGCGAGCACCATGGCGCCGGCGACGGCTACATGCCCTCCCTGCTCCCCGTGCTCGGCGCGCTCGCCGCCGTCACCGACCGCGTCCTCCTGGGCACCGGCGTGATGCTTGCGCCCTTCCACGACCCGCTGCGGCTGGCCGAGGACGCGGCCACGGTGGACCTCCTCTCCGATGGGCGGCTGATCCTCGGGCTGGGCCTCGGCTGGCGCGAGGAAGAGTTCCGGATGTGGGGGATCCCCATCGGCGAGCGCCTGCGTCGCACGACGGAGACCGTGGAGATCCTCCGGAAGGCGTGGACGGGCGAGCGCTTCAGCCACGAGGGTCGGGTCTTCTCCTACGACCGGGTCAGGATCACGCCCCCTCCGGCCCGGGAGGGCGGCCCACCGATCTACCTCGGGGGGTTCGCCGAGGCCCCGGTGCGCCGCGCGGGGCGCCTCGGAGACGGCTACATCGTGTCGCGGTCCGTGCTCGACGTCGTCCACCGCAACCTGGCCTGGGCCGAGGAGGGGGCGCGCAAGGCGGGGAAGGATCCGTCGGACCTCGGCTTCGCCATCCTCCGGAACGCCTTCGTGGCCCGGGAGGGCGCCTGGGAGGCGATCCTCCCCGGCGTCTCCCATCAGCTCGGCGTCTACCCCGCCTGGGGGGCGGGGGCCGACACGCCCGACCGGCCCTTCGAGGTCCACCCGCCCGACGAGGAGACGATGCGATCGGTCACCACGGCGGGGACGCCCAAGGAGGTGGTCGGCGACCTGCGCCCGTTCGTCGACGCTTTCGGGGCCCGCCGCGACTCCCACCTCATCCTGCGCCTGCACTATCCCGGGATGGATCGGGAGACGGCGGCCGCGGCGATCGAGCTCTTCGCCGCCGACGTCCTCCCCGCCCTGCGCTGACGCGAGGCGTCCCGGAGCGGCTACGCCTTCGCCGGCAGCCTCCGCCGGAGCAGGAGCCACGCCAGCAGGGCCAGGACCGCGATCGGCGTCAGCAGCCCCAGCGCAGTGATCAGCCCGCCGATCACCGAGAGGAACCCCTCGGCCGCCCGCTCCCAGGCCCGGGCGATGATGCTCGGCTCCCTCGGGGCCGCGACCCCAACCTCGGCCAGCGAGACCGAGATCGTCCCGAACGAGGTCCGATCCTCGAGGTAGCGGAGCCGCCCGCGGATCCGCTCGATCTGCAGCTGGATCCCCGTGAGCTGCCTCTGCACCCGGATCGTCTCGGCGATCGAGCCGGCCTCGTCCATCAGGCGGAGCAGCACCGCCTCCTGCGCCCGCAGGTTGCGGAGGCGCGCCTCGAGATCGACGAACTCCTGGCCGACCTCCTCGCCCTCGATCCGCTCCCGCCGCACCGTCCCCAGGTCCCGCAGCGAGGCCAGCGCAGCCTCGAAGCGATCAGACGGGACGCGCAGCACGATCGAGCCTCGCCGCGCCTCCTTCCCCTCCACGCTCGAGGAGAGGACGAAGCCCCCCTCCGCCGACGCCACCGAGGTGGCCCGCTGGAGCGCGTCCTTGAAGCCCCCCCGCTCGACCTCGAGCCCGATCTGGGCCGACTTGATCACCGACGGGCCCAACACGGGGAGCTCGGCCGCCGCGGCCTCGGCGGCGGCTCCGTCCCCGAGGGCCTCGTCGCCCGCCGCGTCCTCCACCTGGAGGCCCTCGGCCGCCCGCTCCCCGGCAACCCCGGGCACGGGGCCGGCGCCGTCGGCCTCCTCCGTCCCTCCCCCTCCACAGGCCGCCAGGACGAGCCCCGCGGCCACGATGCCGATCCACAACCTTTTCATCCCGCACCTCCTCGGTCCCCCGGGAGCTTGGACGGGGGGTCCTCCGCCAGGGTTCCCACAGGTCACCGGGCGAAGTAAGGTACGGCCATGCAGACCGTTGGGGATGTGATGACCTCGGGGGTCCTCCGGGTCACGCCGGCGACCACAGTGGCGGAGGCCGCCACGATGATGGGCGAGCGCAGGGTGGGATCGGCCCTCGTGATGGAGGACGACCGCCTGCTGGGGATCTTCACCGAGCGCGACATCGTGCGCGCACTCGGTCAGGACTTCGGGGCCGCGGAGCGCCCGGTGAGCGAGTGGATGACCTCAGAGCCCACGACGGTCCCGCCCGAGACGCCCGCCAGCGAGGCGCTGAAGACGATGCTCGACGGCGGGTTCCGTCACCTCCCCGTGTCGGAGGGCGACCGCGTGCTGGGGATCGTCTCGATCCGCGACCTCTCGGCCGCGGGGCTCGCCGAGTAGCTAGCTCCCGAACCCGGCCCTGGAGCGGTCCGGCAGGTCTTTCGAGGCCTCCTTCAGCGCCTCCCAGACCTCCCGGAAGAGCTCGGCGGCATAGGACGGCGGCTGGGACTTCTCACCTCCCATCGCCCCCCGCAGCGCGGTGGCGGTCACGTTGACGGCCTGCTCGAAGAGCTGCATGTCGATCTCGCGTGGCACCGCTTCGTTCCTCCTGTGTGATCGGTCGGGATAAGGCTATCGTGGCGGGCGTGACGCTGCCGATCTCGCCGCCGCTCGCGCCCATGCTGTCGAAGTCCCGGGACGAGCTCCCGCGCGGGGAGGGCTGGGTCTACGAGCCGAAGTGGGACGGCTTCCGGGCCATCGTCTTCCGGGACGGGGAGGACGTTCACATCGGGAGCAGGACGAAGCGGCCCCTGCACCGCTACTTCCCCGAGCTGCTGGGCCCCCTGCGGAAGGCCCTGCCCGAGCGGTGCGTCGTGGACGGCGAGATCGTGCTGGCCCGCGACGGTCGCCTCGACTTCGAGGCCCTGCAGCTGCGGCTCCACCCCGCCGAGTCGCGCGTGCGGATGCTCTCGGAGGCGATCCCGGCCTCGTTCGTGGGCTTCGACCTTCCGGCGCTGGGCGACGAGGACCTCTGCGACCGCCCTCTCTCGGAGCGTTGGGATCTGCTGGAGGGGATCCTCGAGGAGCGATCGATCCGGGACCTCCTGCGCGACGGGCCGATCGTGGCCCGGACGCCTCGGACCGAGGACCCCGAGGAGGCCGCGAGCTGGATGGAGGAGCTCGGAGCCTTCGGGCTCGACGGCGTGATCGCCAAGACCGGAGACCTCACGTACCGCCCGGGTGAGCGGGCCATGGTGAAGGTCAAGAAGCGGAGGACCGCCGACTGCGTGGTCGGGGGCTACCGGATCCACAAGGACGGCGAGGGCGTGGGCTCGCTGCTCCTGGCCCTCTACGCGGAGGACGGCACGCTCCACCACGTGGGCTTCACGGCCTCGTTCCGGGCCAAGCAACGCCGGGAGCTGCTGGACGTCGTCCGTCCCCACCACGGGGAGAGCGCGTTCGGCGAGCACGCCGGCCCGGGCGGACCGAGCCGGTGGCGTCAGGAGGAGACGCCGTGGATCCCGCTCCGCCCCGAGCTCGTGTGCGAGGTCGCCTTCAACCACACGACCGGACGACGGATCCGTCACGGGGCGACGTTCGTGCGGTGGCGCGAGGACAAGGACCCGCGGGACTGCACGATGGACCAGATCGCCTAGCGGGGGCCTCGGC
>DASUTW010000190.1:0-8213 GCA_036374395.1 Actinomycetota bacterium | reverse complement strand
CCCCGTTCCGGTCGCTCGCCGAGCCCGTCGCGGACCTGCTGAGGCCCATGCCGTACTCGGAGATGTTCCCTCCCGAGGAGGAGGAGTACCGCCCCACGGCGGTCGCTCAGACGATGCTGATCCAGGAGATCGACGCAGGCGCCGCCGAGATGATCGTGGAGCGCCTCCAGGCGTCGGACGCCGCGATGCGGGCCGCGCAGCTGCGCGTGCTCGGAGGGGCGATGGCGCGGGTGCCGGTCGACTCCACGGCGTTCGCCCATCGTGACGCGCGCATCATGGTCAACCTCGCGGCCTTCTACGAGGGCCCGGAGGACCGCCCCCGGCGCCAGGCGTGGGTCGACGAGTTCGCGGCGGCGCTCCGCGGCGAGGGGCACGGCGCGTACGTGGCCTTCCTGGGAGACGAGGGCGAGGAGCGCGTGCACGACGCCTACCCCGCCGGGACGTGGGAGCGGCTGAGCGAGGTCAAGGCCCGCTACGACCCGACGAACCTCTTCCGCCTGAACCAGAACGTCCTGCCGGCGGCGGCTACGACAACCTGACGTTCACGCGCTCGCCCGGGGCGAGGCAGGGCACCTCGCCCATCCGGTGCGTGTGGCGGACGGCGATCCGTTCGCCGCCTTCCATCTCGAGCTCATTGAGGCAGTGCGAGTAGCCGTTCGCGTCCGGCTCGCAGTTCTCGTCGCTGAGAACCGTGGCCACGCCCGGCTCGGATGGCGCGTCTCCGCGCAGCAGCGCGACCTCCACCGGCCCGTCGGGGCTCGAGGGCTGCGAGGGCGCGGCGTCGGAAACCACGACCGTGCGCAGGGCCGGGGTCGCGGCCGGCGGGCTCTCCTCGGACGGCGGCTGGCTCAGGGCGACGACGGCCAGGACGACGCCGATCGCGCCCCAGAACGCCACCAGCCCCAACAGAACCCGTCCCGTCCGCATCCTCGGCTCCCTCCTCATCGTGTCGCCCGTGATCCACGTTGCCTGCGCGTCGGATACTCGGCGTCCGGAGGCCCCGGGAGGAGGGCCGAAGGACCCCTCTCGTCCGGGACCTCCGTCGGCCCGGCCGCCTATCCGGTGACGGTGAAGGGAGCGCGCATGCCCAGCATGTAGTGGATCTCCATCTCCTCCATGCCCTCGTGCTCACCCTCCTCTTCCATCATCTCCTCCTCCTCTTCGTGGCCCTCGCCGTGCTCGCCGGCAACCGCGACGACGTTGCAGACCAGGACGTAGCTCCCGGGCTCGAGATCGAACGTGGCATCGTGCGTCTCCCCCGGGGGGAACTCTTCGATCTCGCCGATGACCTCGATCCCCTCCCCCTCCTCGTCCACGGCGCCCTCGTCCGTCGTGGGCAGCTCCGCGGGGTCGAGGTCCGTCCTGATCACGACGAGCTCGTGAGGATGGTCCGGCCCCTCGTTGGTGACGTTGAACGTCACGGGACCGGCCGCCACCGAGTCCTGACCAGCAACGACGGACCACTCCTGGAGGGTCACGTCGACGGTTCCCCCCTCGCCGCCGTCACCGGTCTCCGTGTCGGCGCATGCCGTCGCGAGGAGCATGGTCACCGCGACGACGGCGATGCCGGCCCACCATCGGGTCCTCCGCTGTGGATACGACATGTGAGTCTCTCCTTTCGGCTGCTTGGGAACAGGACAGCGGAAGGAGTGGACTCAGTTGATCAGCACGACGCTCGCGAGCGAGGCTTCGATCGGAGGCGGGCGCGACACCGGATGCAGCGCGGCCGTGGGCGGACCCTCTCGCCGAGCCTCAACGGGCACCCGCAGGGGCCACCGGATGGTGGGCACGACCAGCACCAGCACCGCCGTCAGGAGGAACAGGCACCCCCCGAGAATGCCCATGCCCTCGGAGTGCTCCATCCCGAAGAGGTGCCACAGCAGGACGATCGCGAGGATGACGAGCGCGAGCAGGAGCACGACGTGGGTCGGCGAGCGTCGCTCGACAGGGATCCGAATCACCTCCCCGACGCTACCACAGCCTCTTTCAGCAGGGCCCCAACGGACGGCCCGGGGATCAGCCCGCGAGCGAGAACGGCGGGTACCGATCGGTCACGAGCACGAACGCGTAGCCGACCACCCGGTTGTGCCAGCGGAACACGCCCACCACGAAGTCGAACAGCCCCTTCGGGTAGCGCCCGGTGAACAGGATGGCGAACCAGGCGAAGATCACGGCGAAGAGCCCCCCGATGTACAGGAACGCAAGCACGACGTAGTGCGGGATCGCCAGGAACCACTTCACGAGCGGGAGGAACTGGTTCAGGTCCTCCTGCGCGTCCGGGTACGGGATCTCGAGGTGGACGGCCTGCTCCTCGTCCGACGAGGGATACCGATCGTCGAGCAGCGCCAGGTACGCGGAGACCCGGTTCGAGAAGCGAAGCCACGCCAGGTTCCAGTCGAACCACCAGCGCGGATACTTCTGCCGGAACACGATCATCAGCAGGGGGCCGAAGAAGAGGAGGCCCCCGGCGCCCGCCGCCACGTAACGACTCTCCTCGTAGCTCCACTGCCAGGTTCCCCCCGCGATCGTCCCGAACAGGATCAGGATGGGGATCGCCCAGATGAGCCGGAAGAAGGTGGTCAGGCGGTCCAGGGCTCGGTCTGGGTAGTCCACCTCGAACCGCACGGGATAGTCGTCCATCAGCTTCCCCCTCGATCTCGGGACCTCGTTAGCCTCGCATCAGGAGGGCCGCCCCCGCCACCCGGGTCGCGAGCGGAACCGAGCCTCGCGTACCCTGGTCGAGGTGTCGCAGCAGCCTGCAGTCGACCCCGAGTCGGTTCGAGCCGCGGAGATCATCGCCGCCGCATGCCTCGCCACCGACCTGGGGATGGGGTTCCCGTTCGAGCACGGCCTCCACGGCACGCTGATGGCCATGCGGCTGGCCGACCTGTTGGCGGTCGATGCCGAGACCGCGTCGCAGACCTACTACGCGAGCCTCCTCATGTATTCGGGCTGCATGACCGACGCGCACATCGCCACGCGCATCTTCCAGGGAAGCAGGACGGAGCATCTCACGCCCAAGCAGTTCGGCTCGGCGAGGGAGTCGCTGGGAGGGGTGATCCGCTCGCTCCCCGACCCGGAGGCCGCCGGGCTCGGGCGCGCCGCCCAGATCGCCGGCCGCCTCGTCGTCGCGGCGCGGTTCCGGAAGCCGCACTTCGCCGCCCTGTGCGAGGTGGCCGAGATGATGGCCGAGCGGCTCGGCCTGCCGCCGGCGGTACACGGTCTCTTCGCCTACCTCACCGAGCGCTGGGACGGGAAGGGGATCCTGCGGCGCGGGCGGGAAGGCGAGATCCCCCTCCCGATAAGGATCGTGCAGGTGGCGCGGGACGCCGCCTACCAGCGGGTCCTGGGCGGCGAGCAGCGTGCGCTGGCGATGACCCGTGAGCGCGCGGGGCACGCCTTCGACCCGGACGTCGCGACGCGGTTCGTGGAGCACGCGCCGGAGGTCTTCGGCGCGGTGGACGAGGCCGCGTCGTCGTGGGAGGCCACCCTCGAGGCCGAGCCGCGGCCGCACCTGACGCTCGAGGACGGGGCGATCGACCGGGCCCTCGCCGCCATGGGGGACTTCGCGGACCTCGGGTCGCCCCATCTCGCGGGCCACTCGAGGGGGGTGGCCGACCTGGCCGCCTCCGCCGCCAGACTGTGCGGCTTCGACGGGCAGGAGGTCGTCCAGATCCGCCGAGCCGCAATGGTGCACGACCTGGGGCGAACCGCGATCGACCCTCGGATCTGGCAGAAGGCCGACGCGCTCTCCGTGGACGAGTGGGAGCAGGTGCGGCTGCATCCCTACCACACCGAGCGGGTGCTGGTCCGCTCCCCGGCGCTCGCCCCCCTCGCGGACGTGGCCTGCTCCCATCACGAGCGGCTGGACGGCGGCGGGTATCACCGGCGGGCCGCAGCGGCCTCCCTCACGGGCGGCGCGCGCCTCCTGGCCGCCGCCGACGCCTTCCACGCCATGTGCGAGCCGAGGCCCCACCGTCCGCCCCTCCAGCCGGATCGGGCCGCGGAGGTCCTGGGCCAGGAGGCGCGCGCCGCCCGTCTCGACTCGCGGATGGTGGCTGCGGTGATCGAGGCGGCGGGACAACCCCCTCCCCCCGTGGAGCGCCCCGCCGGGCTCACGGAGCGCGAGGTCGAGGTCCTTGGGCTCCTGGCCCGCGGCCTCCAGACGAAGCAGGTGGCGCGGCGCCTGGGGATCTCGAACAAGACCGCCGACCGCCACATCCAGAACGCGTACCGGAAGATCGGGATCTCCACGAGGGCGGCGGCCACGCTGTTCGCGATGGAGCACGGGCTGGTCCCCCGCTGACTGGGGAGAGAACTCCCGATTCACACTCGGCGCGACCGCCTCCTAGCGTCGATCCGAGGGCCTCGTGCGCAGCCCGCCACGGGAAGCGCGCAATAGTCGGCGGGTAGTCCCCGGCTCGGTCACCCGTAGTAGGCCTTGGTGTCCTCGAGGCGGAACTTGGCGGCGGCGAGCAGTCCGAAGAGGATCGCGAACGCCAGCATGGTCGCCACCGGCACGAGGACGGCACCCATGCCGCCGCCCTCGAGGATCACCGAGCTGAACGCCTTCATCGCCCAGTACGTCGGCATCACCGGCGCGACGGCCTGCGCCCAGTCCGGCATCGACGAGACCGGGACGAACGCCCCGCCGATGATGGCCATCGCGAAGCCCCCGACCGACCCGATAGCGTTCAGCTGCTGCATCGTGCGGGCCACGGCCGTCACCGCCAGCCCGAAGGCGGCCAGGGCGAGGGCCAGGGCCACGATCGTCACCCCGAGGGCCGCCCCCGACCCCGCGACGCGCAGGCCCAGCAGTGGCCCCCCTACCGCGAACAGCAGCCCGAGTTGCAGGCCGGTGACGAGCAGGGTGGGGACGACCTTGCCCGCGATCAGGTCCACCGACGTGGCCGGCGTCGCCCGCAGCCGGTCCCAGGTGCCCCACCCATGATCCCGGAAGAACGTGAAGCCTGAATACCCGACGCCGAACGCGGCGAAGCTCACCGCCATCCCGGGGATGGCGAACTCCGATCCATTCGCTCCCCGGAACCCCTCGGCGGCCAGCGCCCCCTGGAAGAGCTGTCTCGTCAGCGCGGCCATCACGAGGGGCATGGCGATGAGGAAGACGAACGTCGAGGGGTCCGTCATCAGCACCCGGAACTCGTGACGCATGATGGCGAGGCTAGCCCGCGGCGACACGCTCCTCCTCCTCGTCGGCCTCCTCGTAGCGCCGCCCCGTGAGCGCCAGGTACACCGCCTCCAGGTCGGGGCGGACGATCTCCACCGAGCGGAGCCTCCCCGACGGGACGCGGGGGATCAGGGTGGCGAGCGTGGCGGCGGGATCCTGCACGGGCACCCTGAGGCGTGAGCCCTCGACGATCGCCGAGCCGTCGAGGCCCAGGGCGGGCACCTCACCCTCGAAGATCAGCTCCAGCTCGGTCGTTGCGTGGGCCGCGGTGAGCTCGGCAGCCCCGCCTCGGGCGATCACCCGGCCCCCGTCGAGGAGGACCACGGTGGCTCCGAGGTCCTCCACTTCCTGGAGGTAGTGGGTCGAGTACAGGACCGCCGACCCGCCGGCCGCGAGCCTCCGCACGAGATCGAGGATGTGGCCGCGCGTCTCGACGTCCGCGCCGGTCGTGGCCTCATCCAGCAGCAGCAGGGGCGGGCGATGGAGCAGGGCGATCGCGGTGTGGACCCTGCGCTTCTGCCCGCCCGAGAGGGTGCCCCCCTGCCGGTCGAGGAGGTCGGTGATCCTCAGCGCCTCGGCGACGTCCTCGATCCGCGACCTGAGCTCGGCCCCGCTCAACCCGGCCAGCCGCCCGAACAGCGCCAGGTTGTTCCTGACCGACACCACGGGGTAGATCCCCAGCTCCTGCGGGGCCAGCCCGATGCGCCGACGCACGTCGGCCGAGCGGCGCAGGGCATCGAGCCCGTCGACCTCCACCGTCCCCGCATCGGGCCGCCGGAGCCCAGCCACGATCGAGACCACCGTGGTCTTCCCCGCCCCGTTCGGGCCCAGGAGCGCCACGACCTCGCCGCGGGCGACCTCCAGGTCCACGCCCTGCAGGGCCTCGACGGCGCCGTACGACTTGCGGAGGCCGGCGACGCGCAGCACGGCGCTCATCCCTGCGTCTCCCGGCTCTGATCGCGGCTCCGCAGGAAGGCGAGCACCGCCGCCACCCGCCGATGCGTCTCCCCCTCGTCCACGCTCAGCCCCAGCTTGGCGAAGATCGAGTTGATGTGCTTCTCCACCGCCGACTGCGACACGAAGAGCGCGCCCGCGATCGCCGTGTTCGACTTCCCCTCGGCCATCTTGGCCAGGACCTCCATCTCCCGCGGGCTGAGCTCCGAGAGCCCGGTCCCCGAGAGCCGCTCACCCTGCGCCAGCAGCCGCTCCACGACCAGCGGGTCGATCACCGATCCTCCATCCGCGACCGACCGCAGCGCCGCCAGCAGCTCGTCGAGGTCCCCCACTCGGTCCTTCAGGAGGTAGGCCAGGCCGCTGGTCCCGTCCCGGAACAGCTCGAAGGCGTAGTGCGAGCTCACGTGCTGGGAGAGCACCACCACGCCGACCTCCGGGTGGGCGGCGCGGATCCGGCGCGCGGCGTCGATGCCCTCGGTCTGGTGGGTGGGGGGCATCCGGATATCGACCAGCACCACGTCGGGGTGGAGCCGCTCCACGGCGTCGAGGAGCGACGGCGCGTCCTCCACCGCGGCCGCCACCTCCACCTCGCCCGAGGACTCGAGCAGCCCCCGCGTCCCCTCGCGAACCAGGTAGTGGTCCTCGGCGATCACGACGCGGAGCCGATCGCTCACACCGACGCTCCCGACGACTCGATCGGGAGGACGGCCCGGAGCGAGGCTCCCTCCCCCGGACGGCTCGTCACGGCGAACGTCCCCCCGAGGGCGGCGATCCGGTCCGAGAGCCCGGAGAGACCCGTCCTCCGAACCCGCCACGGATCGAACCCCACCCCGTCGTCGCTGACGTCGAGGGCGAGGACCCCGTCCTCGTGGCGGACGGCGATGCGGGCCCGGGAGGCCCGGGCGTGCTTCAGGACGTTGGCCACCCCCTCCGTGACGAAGAAGTAGGCGGCCCCCTCGACCTCGTCGGGGAAGCGCCTCGCCCGGAGGCCGGGCGTGGCCTCGAGCGACACGTCGATCGGGAGGCGGCCGCACCGATCCTCGATCGCATCGAGCAGCCCTCCGTCGGTGAGCACCGACGGATGGATCCCCTGGGCCAGCTCCCGGAGGTCGGACAAGATGCGGCTCGCCTCCCGCTGCAGCTCGACGAGCGTCTCCTCGGAGAGTCGATCCCTCTTAAGGTCGGCGCGGGCCATCCCCAGCCTGGCCACCAGCGCCACGAGCTCCTGCTGCGCGCCGTCGTGGATGTTGCGCTCGATGCGGCGCCGCTCGGCCTCCTGCGTGTAGACGATCCGTCCCGCGAGGCGGGCGTTGAACAGGGCGAGCGCGGCCTGGCTCGCCAGCGTCGTCACGAGCTCGACGTCGGCGTCGGTGAGCGCGCCCTTCGACTTGGGGCCGCACTCGATGCGGCCGAACCGGTCACCCTGATGCTCGATCGGCGCCACGAGCTCGGGGCGCCCCGTGCGCTCCCCCACGACGACGGGCCGTTCGCCCTCCACCGTCGCGCCGACCCACCGCAGCCCGAGGGCGCGGCGCGTCGTGTCGGCGATCCGGGGGACGAGGTCACCCGGATCGGTGGCCTCCCTGACGGCCGTGGTGAAGTCGGTGACGGCCTCGTAGCCGGCCGGGGGCTCACCGAAGACCCACCGGTCGGCGACCGACTGCAGCCAGCGACGGGCCGGCTGGAAGAGCGCCGCGACCCCGACGGCAACCAGGATCGCCACCTCCAGGGGAAGCGCCGCTCCGGCGGCGACGCCGGAAACGGTGGCCACCCCCACGTAGAGCGCCAGGATGAGGAAGGAGAGGGTCCCGTACACGAACGTCTTGCGGATGGCGAGGTCCACGTCCAGCCACGCCGGTTCCAGGACGGCCACCACGATCGAGACCGGGAGCAGGAGGATGGGCAGCCACAGGATGGTCGCCCAGATCCCGTGGGTCACCGCGGGCAGGACGCCGAGCTCCCCCAGGAGGAACGGCCAGATCGCCGCGCCGACGGTCACCGCCGCGGCCAGCAGCACCCACCTGAGCTGCCTCCGCTCTCGCGCGGAGCCCTTCCGATAGCGGACGACGAG
>DASUTW010000189.1:0-4434 GCA_036374395.1 Actinomycetota bacterium | reverse complement strand
GGGAGGATCCTCCAGACCGGCATCCCCCACGAGGTCTACGAGCGGCCCTCGGACCCGCTCGTGGCCGGGCTGCTGGGCGACGCGAACCTGATCCCCGCGGACGTCCGGGGCGGCCTGATCGAGACGCCGCTCGGGGCCCTGCCGGCCGACGGCTGGCGGGACGGGCCGGTGGGCCTCGTGGTGCGGCCCGAGAGCATCGCCCTGGAGCCCGACCCCTCGAGCGAGGCCCTCGTGGAGGACGTGGAGTTCTACGGCCACGACCAGCTCTTCGGCGTGCGGCTCCCCGACGGCAGCCTGCTCAAGGTCCGCTGCTTCGGGACCCGCGACGACCTCCGGGTGGGCACGCCGGTGCGGGCCCGACTCCTCGCCGCCCCGCGCCTTTACCGCTAGCGCGGCGCGGCGTCCGTCGCCGCCTCGCCTCCCGCGCCCGCGGCCCCCGCCGCCGCCGCCTCGTCGGGAGCCGGGCTGCGGATCAGGTCGGGGCGCTCCCGCCTCCCCCTCAGCAAGCCCAGCAGCGGGAGGGCGAACAGCGCGGAGACGCCCGACACGACGAACCCGGCCGGGATCGAGCGCGTCTGGGACAGCCAGCCCAGGCCCACCTGGCCGCCGACGCTCCCCAGGCTCCCGAAGAGCCCGTCGAACGAGATCACGGTGGCCCGCTGGGCCGACGGGATCATCTCGTGGAGGTAGGCCTGCTTGATCGGCGTGGCCATCGCCGAGACGAGGATCCCCCCCACGAAGACCGCGACCGCGAGGTAGAAGCTCGACACCATCCCCACGACGGCGAGCGAGACGGCGTAGGCGGCCGCCCCGACGAGGAGGATCGTCGAGCGGCGGCGGCCGGGCTTGGCCACGACGCGCACGAGCGCGTTCCCGCAGATCTCGGCCAGCGCGATCAGCGCCGCCACGACCCCCGCCACCCAGATCAGCTCCCCCCGTCCCAAGAGGTCGAGGAAGTAGGGCTGCCAGGCGTAGAAGGCCCAGGCCCCCACGCCGAACTGGATGAAGGAGACGAGCATCAGGAGCCGGACGGCCGGGCGCCCCCAGCCGTGCCGCACGCTCTGCCGGGCGACCTCGCCCATCTCCCGACGCACCGCCCGCAGGCGCAGGGCCCTCGGCGTGAACCCCTCGTCCCGCATCCAGACGAACGCCACGCCGAACGCCAGCAGGAGGAGGGCGGCCCGGGCCAGGTACGGGAAGCCGAGGTCGAAGGTCCCGAGCGCGCCGCCGCCCACCGTCCCCACGAGCATCGCGGTGCTGGCCACGACCCCGCCCTTGGCGAAGACCGGGTCGAGCTCGCCCGTGTATCCGTTCTCGCGGAGCGCGTCCACGAGCCACGCCTCCACGGCGCCCGAGTAGAAGGTGTAGGCCAGGCCCAGCACGATCGAGACGAGCACGAACGGCACGATCCCCCCGCCGACCCACGAGATCACGACGTAGCCGAGGGTGCCCAGGGCCAGGATCGAGGCCGAGAGGAGGAACGAGACCCTGCGCCCCCGCGTGTCGGCCACGAGGCCCGTCGGGATCTCGAACACGACCATCCCCGCGGTCCAGGCCGCGTTGGCCAGGAACGCCTCGAACAGCGTCAGGCCGGCGTCGAGCAGGAAGAGGGTGTTGACCCCCCAGATGATCGAGGCGGCTAGGTAGAACAGTCCGCTGATCGCGAGGTAGGTCCGGACGATCCTTCGAGCGGCCTCCGGCACCGTCAGGCCTCGAACGCGGGTCGCAGCTTCCCGTACGTCTCCTCGAGGAGCTCGGGCAACACCTTGGTCTGGCCGATCACCGGCATGAAGTTGGAGTCGCCGTGCCAGCGAGGCACGACGTGCCAGTGGAGGTGCCCCGGCACACCGGCGCCCGCCACCCGCCCCAGGTTCATGCCCACGTTGAAGCCGCTGGGCTCCCACTCATCGCGGAGCGCTCGGACGGCGTCCCGGAGCAGGGACACGGTCTCGGTCAGCTCCTCGTCCTCGAGGTCGGTGAGCTCGCCGACGTGCCGGAAGGGCGCCACCATGAGATGGCCGGGGTTGTAGGGGAACCGGTTGAGGATCACGAACGCCCCCTCGCGCCTGGCCAGGATCAGCGTCCGCTCGTCGTCGCCCTCCTGCGGCAGCTCGCAGAAGATGCAGCCGGCGTCGTCGCCCGTGGTCGCCGACTTGATGTACTCCATGCGCCAGGGGGTCCAGAGACGCTCCATCACGCGAGGTCCCCGACGGGCCCGGTCTGCACGGCCCGGGACCCGACCTCCTCCGCGGCCCGCCGCTCGAACGCCTCCACCGAGACCCCGCGAACCTCGGTCCCCGACCGGTCGCGGACCGAGACGGTGTCGGCCTCGATCTCCTTGTCCCCCACCACGAGGGCGTAGGGGACCTTCTGGAGCTGGGCGTCCCGGATCTTCTTGCCGAGGGTCTCGCGAGACGCGTCGACCTCGACGCGCAGCCCGCCCTGGCGCAGGCGTCGCGCGAGACCCTCGGCGTGCTCAGCGTGCCGATCGGCGATCGGGATGAGCCGGGCCTGCACCGGCGAGAGCCACGGCGGGAGCGCACCCGCGAAGTGCTCGATCAGCACCCCCAGGAACCGCTCCACCGACCCCAGGATCGCCCGGTGGATCATCACCGGGCGGTGCCGCTGGTTGTCCTCGCCCATGTACTCCATCTCGAACCGCTCGGGCAGGGCGAAGTCGACCTGCACGGTCGTGAGCTGCCACAGGCGCCCGATCGCGTCGTGGAAGTGGAAGTCCACCTTCGGCCCGTAGAAGGCACCCTCGCCCTCAGCGAGCTCGTAGGGCATGCCGCTCCGGTCCAGCGCCTCGCGCAGGGCCCGCGTGGCCCGCTCCCACATCTCCTCGTCGCCGATGGCTTGTCCCGGCTGGGTCGAGAGGTGGATCACCGGGTCCTCGAACCCGAACGTCCGGTGGATCTCGAGCGTGAGATCGAAGACCCCGAGGATCTCGTCGGTCAGCTGGTCCGTCGTGCAGATGATGTGCGAGTCGTCCTGGGTGAGCCCTCGCACGCGGAGCAGGCCGTGCAGCACCCCCGGCTTCTCGTACCGGTACACCGTGCCCAGCTCGGCCAGGCGCAGCGGCAGCTCCCGGTACGAGCGCGTGCGCGACCGGAAGATCAGGACGTGGAACGGGCAGTTCATCGGCTTGACGTAGTAGTCCGACCCGTCGTCGGCCGACATCGCCGGGTACATGCTCTCGGCGAACTTCTCCAGGTGGCCGCTCGTCTCCCACAGCACCGACCGGGCTAGGTGGGGGGTGGCTACGAGCTCGTAGCCGCGCTCCACGTGGAGGTCCCGCACCCACCGCTCCAGCTCGCCCCGCACCACCCCGCCCTTCGGGTGCCAGACGGAGAGGCCCGCCCCGAGCTCGTCGGGGAACGAGAAGAGGTCGAGGTCGCGACCCAGCCGGCGGTGGTCGCGCAGCTCGGCCTCCTCGATCCTCCGAAGGTAGGTCTCGAGCTCCTCCTGGGTCTCCCAAGCCGTGCCGTAGATCCGCTGGAGCTGGGGGCGCTTCTCGTCGCCCCGCCAGTAGGCACCGGCCACGCTCATCAGCTTGAAGGCGCCCAGCTCGGCCGTGGACCCGACGTGGGGGCCCCGGCAGAGGTCGGCCCAGCCGTCGTTGCGGTAGACGGAGACGCCCTCGGCGCCGGCGCCCTCCTCCTCCTCCACGCCGGCGATGATCTCGATCTTGTAGGGCTGGCCGGCGAACCGCTCCAGGGCCTCGTCCCGCGAGAGCTCCTCGCGGACGAAGGGCTGGTCCTCCCCGATGATCTCGCGCATGCGGGCCTCGATCCGCTCCAGGTCCTCCGGGGTGAGCGTCTCGGGCAGGTCGAAGTCGTAGTAGAAGCCGTCCTCGATCGGGGGACCGATCGCGTACTTCGCCCCCTCGAAGAGGTCGCACACCGCCTGGGCCATCACGTGGGCGGTCGAGTGCCGCAGGACCTCGAGCCGATCAGCGTCCGCCATCCCTCACTCCTTCACCGCGCCGGGCGCGCGGACGCCATGATAGCCGTCGTCAGGTCGCCAGCGGCTCCGCCTGGCTCGTGCAGCTCGGGCAGCGCGACGCCGCGACCGGGATGTCCGTCGTGCAGTACGGGCACGGGCGAAGGACGGCCTCCTCCCCCGATCTCGCGGCCCGCTGATACGCCTTGACGATCAGGAACAGCAGCGGTCGGAGGACCCGAGGGTGCCCTTTCCGCACTCCCGGCGCCAGGTCAGGCCAGAGAGGTGCCCGCGTCGGGGTGGAACGGCGCCCCGCGCTCGGGATCGATGTCGTACCGCTCGATCGCCTCCGCCACCTGCTCGGGCTTCACCTCGCCCATCTCGGCCAGCGCCGCGAGCGTGGCCACGACGACGTGCTCCGCGTCCACCTCGTAGAAGCGGCGCAGCGCCGGCCTGGTGTCGGAGCGTCCGAACCCGTCGGTCCCGAGCGAG
>DASUTW010000188.1:0-2245 GCA_036374395.1 Actinomycetota bacterium | reverse complement strand
CCGCCCCGGCCCCCTCCACGCCCCGCAGGTCGAGGCCGAGGTCTCTCCCCGCCACGGCCGAGAACCTGCTCAGGCACCGGTCGAGGAACGCCACGTCCCCCGGCGAGGCTCCCTTCTGCGGCCCGTACACGGCGCTCGCGCCGCGCGGCCCCGTCAGCGGGTTGTCCACGTCGCAGGCCACGACGACCGAGGCCTTCGCCACCCGGGGATCGAGCCCCCCCAGATCGATCCTGGCCAGCCGGTCGAGAGCCTCGGCCCCCGGAGGGAGCTCCTCCCCCGCCTCGTCGTAGAGGCGCACCCCCACGGCCTGGGCCATCCCCGCCCCGGCGTCGTTCGTCGCGCTCCCCCCGATGCAGACGAGGATCCTGGTGGCCCCCGCCTCCACCGCCTCGAGGATCAGCTCTCCCGTGCCTCGCGTCGTGGCCCGCCGCGGGTCCCGCCTGGCCTCCGACACCAGCTCGAGACCCGAGGCCCGGGCCATCTCCACGATCGCCTCCCTGCCCTCCGGGGTCTCCACGAGACCGAACTCTGCCTCCACCGGATCCCCCAGCGGCCCGGTCACCTTGGCCCTCCGAACCTCCCCTCCCAGCGCCGCGACGAGCGTGGAGAGTGTGCCCTCGCCGCCGTCGGCGACCGGCAGCTCCACGACGTCGTCGCGCGGCCGCGAGCGCCGCCACCCGGTGGCCAGCGCCTCGGCCGCGGCCTGGGCCGTCAGCGTTCCCTTGAACTTGTCCGGGCTCATCAGGACGCGCACGGCTCGAGCCTAGCGGGATTTCGGCGCGGCCTCCGTACGCCTGTATGATTCCGCGCGAGATGGTGCTCGACCGACACTGGCTCCTGGGGGTGGCCCGCCGCGAGCGCGAGGCCCTGGGCAGGACGATCCAGTACACCGATCCCGCTGCCTGGGAGAACGTCGGCCCGTGGCAGGGGCGGCCCATCATCGAGATCCTCTACCACCTCGCCGCGACCGAGATCGCGGCCGCCGAGATCTGGGGCGGCGAGGCCCCCGCCGAGCTGGATGAGTACCGGAAGGCGGCGGGAGAGGATGCGAGCCCCGACGGCTTCACCCAGTGGGCTCTCGCCCGACGGGCGGAGCAGTCGGCCGTCCAGACGGCGCGGGAGTGGGGGCGGGCCGCCGACCACCTGCTCGACCGCGCCACCGCGACCTCGGACGAGGACTGGCGGGAGCGCATGCTCCCCTGGTTCGAGGGGGACCTCCGGGCCGGCTACTTCCTCCAGTACCGCGTGGCGCAGTGGTGCTCCACGGCCAGGACATCCTCGACGGCAGCGGCCAGGCGCTGCGGCGGGAGCACGACCCGACGTTCGTGGTGAACGACTTCGCGGTGCGGCTGATCCCGTACGCGCTCTCGCTGGCGGAGCAGGACCCGGGCGAGTTGGTCGTCCGGGTCGACCTCGACGGCGTGGGCGGAGGCGTCTGGCTCCAGTCCACCCGCCCCGGCCCGCCCCCTCCCGAGGACGCGGCGCCCCACGTGATCGTCGGTGGGAGGGGGCCCTGGCTCGCCCTGGTCGCCAGCGGACGGGTGGACCCGAACGTGGCGATGTATGAGGGGGTCCTCAACGTGGGGGGCGACCTCGCGGCGGGCGAGACGATCCTCCGAAGCTTGCGAGCCTATCCCTGAGGGACTTGCCGCCCCGTCGTGCTCCTGCGATGGTTCCGTGGCGGGCCAGGGGTTGACAGCCTTGCGCTCAGGTTTCTATACTACGAACGGAACAAGGCTCCAATCAGGTGTCCTGAGAGGAGGTGGTGGAGCCATGCTGATGCGGTGGGATCCGTTCGGTGAGCTCGATCGCCTGACCCGCTGGGCCGGTGACACGGTCCGGCGCCCGGCGGTGGCCATGGATGCCTTCAGGCGCGGGGAGAGGTTCGTCATGACGTTCGACGTCCCCGGCATCGACCCCGACACCATCGACCTGACGGTGCAGGACAACGTCCTCACGCTGCGCGCGGAGCGCAGGACCACGCTCGACGAGTACGACCAGCTCCTGGTCCACGAGCGCCCCGTGGGCTCCTACACGAGGCAGGTCTTCCTGGGCGAGAACCTCGACACAGAGAAGCTCGAGGCCGACTACGAGCAGGGCGTCCTGACGGTCACCGTGCCGGTCGCGGAAGCCGCCAGGCCGCGGAAGATCGAGATCGGCTCGAAGTCGAAGGCGATCGACGCCGGCGCCTCGTAAGGGCGACGGTCTTCGGGGCGGGGCGCGCGGCGAGGAACTCGCCGCGCGC
>DASUTW010000187.1:0-6385 GCA_036374395.1 Actinomycetota bacterium | reverse complement strand
CTCGATCGGGATCCTCGTGGCTATCATCGTGACGATGTACGCGATCGCCGGCCCCTACTACCGGCGCGTGAGGACGATCGTCCAGGCCATGGCCCGCGGCTCCGAGGCCGTGACGCCTCAGCAGCTCGACGAGATCCTCCGGGCTCCGTCCGCGCTCTGGAACGCGATCTTCGGGTTCGCGGCGTTGCTCGCCATCCCCTACCTGATGGTCTTCAAGCCGTTCTGATGGGCTACGCCAGGATCGTCGTCGGCACCGACGGTTCCGAGACCGCCGGACGTGCCGTGGACCGGGCGGCCCGGCTGTCCAAGGACCTGGGGAGCACCTTGATCCTGGTCACGGCCTCCGCCCCGATCGGGATGATCGACACGGTGGCCGAGGAGATCGCCGTCGCGGCTCGCGACCGGGTGCGGGCCAAGGGGATCGAGGCTGAGGCCGTCGTGCAGGAAGGGGATCCGGCCGAGGTCCTCACCGCGGTGGCCGCGGCAGAGGATGCCGGGCTCGTCGTGGTGGGGGACCAGGGCCTGGGGAGGGCCCGTCGGGTCAGGCTGGGGGGCGTCGCGGAGCGTGTGGCGGTGATGGCGCCCTGCGACGTCCTCATCGTGGAGACGCAGAACCCCCGGGAGGAGCCGGCGGAGGGGCCCCTCTACCGCCGTCTCCTCGTGGGAACCGACGGCTCGCCCACGGCCACGGCCGCGGTCCAGCGAGCCTACGACTTCGGGATGATGATCGGGGTCGGGGTGCTCGTGGCCACGGTGACCGACGACGACGTCCTGGCCGCGATCCACCTCGAGGACGCGCGGAGGATCAAGCCTCGGGCTCTGGGGGTGGAGGCGAAGGTGCTGCGCGGCGAGCCGGCCAAGGCCCTGGTGAAGGAGGCCGATCGGGAGGGGTGCGAGCTCATCGTGGTCGGGAACCGTGGGCTGACCGGGGCCCGCAGGGTCCTGCTCGGATCGATCCCCAGCCGCGTCGCGCACCGCGCCGACCGCGACGTGCTGATCGCCCGGACCGTGGGGCGGACCATCAAGGACCTCAGGCCGGGGCAGGGCGCGGTCGTGGACGCCGGGAGCGGGAAGATGGTCGCCGCATTCCTGGGGGAGGACGGGGGGGTCCTGGCCCTGGACCCCCGCTGCACCCACATGGGGTGCACGGTCCGGTTCAATCAGTCGGAGCGGACGTGGGACTGTCCGTGCCACGGCTCGCGATACGACCTGGAAGGGCAGGTCCTGCAGGGGCCGGCCAAGAAGCCGCTCCCGAGGACGACCCTCTAGGCGTCCTCGATCGGCATGAACCACTCCGTGAACTCGGAGGCGCGCCCATCCCCTGCGAAGCGGATGACGAACAGGTTCGAGTACGGGCGGGGGGGCTCGACGAGGTACTCGGTCCGTCCCTGGACGAAGGCCAGGTCGTTGGCGATCGCCAGCACGTCGGACGCGAAGCGCCACTGCCCGGGCTCGTCGCGGTCGTGGAGCCAGCCGTCGACGATCGCCTCCCGCCCCTCCCACGGCTTGCGATAGGGCGCGGTGAAGTACCTCGCATCCTCGGTGAACAGCGCCTCGATGTCCCCGCGCTCGTTGGAGGCCCAGGCCCGCTCGTAGCCCTCGATCCAACGGGTCACGTCGTCTCGCTCGACCATCCTCCTCAGACTAGTCGAGCCAGCGCGGTCACGAGGGCCGCCACCCCGACGACGACCCAGATCGGCGCCCGGAGCGCGGCCGCCACGATCGCGGTGCCCACCCCGAGCAGGCGCTCGTCGAACCGGATCCCGTCCTCGACCCCGAGGACCTGGACCAGGATCAGAGCCGAGAGGAGGGCGGGGGCGAGCAGGGAGAGCATCCGCTGGGCCCTCGGCGACATCGGGCGGCCGTGGAGGAGCAGGGGTCCGGCCGCCTTGAGGATCGCGGTCCCCGCCCCCGCCGCGGCCACGACGACCCAGACCTTCATCGGGACCACCCCACGAGGATCGCCGCGGTGGCGGCGATCACCGGAACGCCCGCAGGCGCCCACGGGAGCAGGGCCAGGGCGATCAGCGCGCCCAGGCCCGCTGCGAGCCGTGGGCGACGCCCCGCGAGCTGGGGGACCAGCAGGGCCACGAACACGGCGGGGAAGGCGGCATCGAGGCCGAGCGTCGCGGGGTCCCCCAGGATCCTCGCGCCGAGGGCGCCCACGAGGGTCGAGGTCACCCAGGTCGCGTAGAGGACGAGCCCGGCTCCGATCAGCCGCCTGCCGTCCACGCCCTCGGGGGTGGTGGCGACGGCCCAGGACTCGTCGACGATCAGCTGGGATCGGAGGAAGCGGAGCCAGCTCGGCCCCTCGATCGCCCCCGCCACGGTGAGCCCGATCGGCGTGTAGCGCGCGTTGAGGAGGAGCGCGGCGACGATGGCCGCCACGGCGCCTCCCCCGACGCCGAGGATCGAGGACGCCGCGAACTGCGCCGATCCCGCGAAGGTCGTGGCGGACATCACGACCGGGGCCAGGATCCCCATGCCCGCCTCCCGGGCCAGGACGCCGAAGGTCACGCCGAACCCGATGACGGGGACGATGAGAGGCAGGATGGCGCGAGCGCCGTGCCGGTACCCCTGCTCCATGGCCTTCATCTTGCCGTCTGGGGACCCTCGATGACTTCGTAGTGCGTGGCCCGTTCGGGGAAGGAGAGCAGGAACCGGTCGTCCTCGTCGTAGTAGCGCGCGCGCTCGGGGTCCTCCCCGGCGAACGCTCGGATCGCGTCGATCGAGTCCCAGAGGGTGATGAGCGTGAAGGTCGCCCGGTCGCCGTCGATCCGACGCAGGCCGAGGACGCCGCGGTTCCCCGGAGTGCCCCGGTAGTCGGGGAACCCGGTCCGGGCCAGGTAGCCCGCGTAGGCCTCGGCGTCCTCGGCCCGCGTCTGGCCGGTCCAGATGCGGGCGATCACGAGGCCCGCGCTCCCATCAGCCGATACCCCGTCCGCACCATGCCGGTCCCCACGGCCCGCCTGACTCTCCGCCGCCGGGGCCGGCGCCGCACGGGCCCGGCGTCGAGGAGCAGGTCGGCGGCGTGCATCCGGGAGAGCTCCCAGATCGTGTGACCCTGCATCTCCGCCTCCTCTGCTATCGTAACCGGTCATCATGGTAGACTGGTTGCGCATCACCTGTCAAGCGCAGACGAAGGTTAGGGGGGCGAGAGCTGATCGCTTGCTTCATAACCAACGAGAGGGATACGGTGGTTGAGATGTCGACGGACCTCGAGCTCGTGGCCGCGTTCGTGAACACGCTGGACGTGGGGTCCGGCCGCGACGCGCTGGAGAGCGCGGAGGCCCTCAGGGGATGGCTGGTCCAGCGCGGCCTGCTGGGCGGCGATCATCCGGTCACCGAAGCCGACCTGGGGAGGGCTCTGGCCGTCCGGGAGGCGATCCGCGGCCTCGCCGAGCGGAACAACCCGGGCGCCGGGACGCCCCCGGACGCGGAGCCGCTGGAGACCCTGAACCGGCTGGCCGGCGGGTCGAGGCTGGTCCTCTCGTTCGGCCCGGAGGGGGACGCGCGCCTCGAGTCGGTGGACGAAGGGGTGCCCGGGGCCCTGGGCCGGATCCTGGCCGCCGTCTTCCTCGCCATGACCGACGGCCGATGGGAGCGCTTCAAGGCCTGCGCCCGCGACTCGTGTCGCTGGGTTTACGTCGACCGCTCCAGGAACCGCTCGCGGACCTGGTGCTCGATGGACGTCTGCGGCAACCGAGAGAAGGCCCGGGCCTTCCGGGAGCGGAGGAAGGCGAAACGGTGAGCCTCGACGTCCGGCCGGTCACCCCCGACCGCTGGGACGACCTGGTGGCGTTGTTCGGCGTCGACCGCGGCGCGTACTCGGGCTGCTGGTGCATGTGGTGGCGGCAGACCGCGAAGGGGTACGACCGCGACCACGGCGCGCCGAACCGCGAAGCGATGCGCGCCATCGTCCGGGAGGGGAGGGAGCCCGGGCTCCTCGCGTATCGGCGGGGCGAGCCCGTGGGATGGGTGTCGCTCGGGCCGCGGGACGACTTCGGGCGGCTGGACCGCTCCCGCGTCCTGGGACGCGTGGACGAGGAAGAGGGGGTCTGGTCGATCGTCTGCTTCTACATCCACCGCCGGCACCGGAGAGATGGGGTGGCCAAGGCCCTCCTGGCGGCCGCCGTGGCCCGGGCCGCGGAGCGGGGGGCCCGATGGGTGGAGGCCTACCCGGTGGACCTGGGGGCCGCCGCCGCGAAGAAGGCCTCGGCGGAGCTCTTCACCGGCACCCTGGTGATGTTCGAGGAGGCCGGCTTCCGAGAGGTGGCCCGGCGCGGGGCGGCGCGGCCCATCGTCCGGGCCCCCGTCGCCCGCTGACCTCTATACTTCGCGTCGAAGCACGATCGTCCGCGCGCGTCCACTCGGGACCCACGCGACCCCGTGAAGGTGGCCGTCGTCGGGGCGGGCAGGGTCGGGACCGCGATGGGGGTGCTCCTCTCCCGCGCGGGGCATACGGTCGTGGCCGCCTCCGGCCGCGGGGTCGGGTCGCGAGAGCGGGCCGAGAGGCACCTGCCCGAGGCGGCCTTC
The DNA here is from genome assembly GCA_036374395.1 of Actinomycetota bacterium. Taxonomy (GTDB): domain Bacteria; phylum Actinomycetota; class UBA4738; order UBA4738; family CALAEC01; genus DASUTW01. The sequence goes on along the minus strand of DASUTW010000187.1, from coordinate 1,849 downwards.
GTCGGCTCCGTCGAGGCCGCCCGGAGGGGAGAGGTGGTGCTCCTCGCCGTCCCCGACGACCGGATCCTCGACGTGTGCGGCACCCTGGCCAATCGTGGGGGCCTGACGTCGGGGCCGGCGGTCGTCCATCTCTCCGGAGCGAACCCGCTCCAGGACCTCGCCCCGGCGGCGGAGGTCGGGGCCTCGATCCTCTCGGTCCATCCGCTCCAGACGGCTCCCAGCGTGGAGGCCGCGATCGAGCGCTTCCCCGGGAGCGGCTTCGCCGTGACGGCGCGCGACGAGGACTCGTTCTTGCTGGGAGAGCGGCTGGCCGCCGACGCCGGCGGAAGGCCCTTCCGGCTCCTGGACGAGCACAAGGGGCTCTACCACGCGGCGGCGGTGTTCGCCTCGAACTACCTGGTGGTCGTGGAGGGGTTGGCCGACGACCTGTTCGAGCTGGCGGGGATCCCCGATCCCAGGCCGCTGTTCGGGCCCCTGGCCGAGGGCACGCTGGCGAACGTCATGGAGCAGGGCGCCGCCCGCGCGCTCACGGGCCCGGTGGCCCGAGGTGACGCGGGGACCGTTCGGAGGAACCTCGAGGCCCTTCGCGACCGGGCGCCCTCGTGCGTGGCTCCCTACGCCGAGCTGGCCCGGGCCGCGGTGCGCATCGCGAGCGAGGCGGGCCGGCTGAACGACCGGGACCGGGTCGGGATCGAGGAGGTGCTCGAGGAGTGGACGTGATCCGGCGCCGGGAGCCGCTCCGCGACGCGGCGGACGACGCCCGGCTCGAAGGCCGGACCGTCGGGTTCGTGCCCACGATGGGGTTCCTCCACGAGGGGCACCTGTCGCTCGTCCGGAAGGCCCGCCGCGAGGCCGACCTGGTGGTGGCCTCGATCTTCGTGAATCCGCTCCAGTTCGGCCCGGGCGAGGACCTGGACGTCTACCCCCGGGACGAGGCCAGGGACCTCGAGCTCCTCGAGGAGGCGAAGGCCGACCTCGCCTTCGTCCCGACGGTCGAGGAGATGTACCCGGACGGAGCGCCGGACGTCACGGTCGACCCGGGGAGCCTGGGGGACGTCCTGGAGGGAGCCTCCCGGCCCGGCCACTTCCGGGGGGTCTGCACGGTCGTGGCGAAGCTCTGCGGGATCGTGGGGCCGTGCCGAGCCTACTTCGGCGAGAAGGACGCCCAGCAGCTCGCGGTGGTGCGGCGGATGGTCGAGGACCTCGATCTGCCGGTCTCCGTGCTGTCGGGGGAGACCGTGCGGGAGCCCGACGGCCTGGCGATGTCCTCTCGGAACGTCTACCTCTCGCCGGAGGAGCGGGAGACGGCGAGGGCGATCCTCCGGGCCCTGGCCGCCGCGGAGGCCCTGGTCGAGGGCGGGGAGCGGGACGCGCACGTGGTGCGGGCCGAGATGGCGAAGCACGTGGGGGACGAGCCTCTGGCCGAGCTGGACTACGTGGCGGTCGTGGACGACGCGACGTTCGAGGAGGTCGATCGCCTGGAGCGCCCCGCGCGGGCGCTCGTGGCGGCGAGGTTCGGCCGGGCCCGCCTCATCGACAACGTGAGGCTGGCGCCGTGATCGAGCTGTCGCGGGAGGTGGTGGCGAACGCGGTCCTGGCCGCGCTCCGGGAGGACCTCGGCGCCGAAGGGGACGTGACGTCGGCCGCCGTGATCCCGGAGGTCCAGACGGCTCGGGCCCGGATCGTCTCGAGATCGCGGGGGGTGCTGGCCGGGATCCCGGTGGCGAAGGAGTGCTTCTCGCGGGTGAACACCCGGCTCCGCCCCCTGAAGGAGGACGGCGATCGGATCGTCCCGGGCGACGAGGTGGCGGTGGTGGGCGGTGCGCTCCGCGCGATCCTCGCTGCGGAG
>DASUTW010000186.1:0-2949 GCA_036374395.1 Actinomycetota bacterium | reverse complement strand
GCCCACGAGGACGTGGAGCGGGTCGCCGACCTGCTGGCCGCCGCGGCCTCGCCCGTCCTCGTGGGCGGGCGCGGCGCGGTGGTGGCCGGAGCCGGTCCCGCGATCGAGGCGCTCGGCGACCGGGTCGGGGCGCTGCTGGCGACGTCCGCCAACGGCCACGGGCTCTTCGCGGGGAACCCGTGGGCGCTCGGGATCTCGGGCGGCTTCGCCTCCCCGACGGCCGCCGCGCTGATCGCCGAGGCGGACGTCCTCGTGTCGTTCGGCGCCTCCCTCAACATGTGGACGACGCGCCACGGAGAGCTGGTCGGGCCCGGGACGAGGGTCGTCCAGGTCGACCGCGACGCGGACGAGCTGGGGGCGCACCGGCCGATCGACCTGGGCGTCGTCGGCGACGCGCGGCTGACGGCCGAGGGGGTGATCGTGGAGCTCGACCGCCGTGGTCATCCGGCGGCGGGGCGCCGCACCGATGAGATCGCTGAAAGGATCGCGTCCGGGGCGTGGGGGGACGAATCGCACGAGGACGCCTCGGTGGACGGCGCGCTCGACCCGCGGACGTTCTCCAAGGCCCTGGAGGAGGCGCTCCCGCCCGAGCGCGTCGTCGCGGTGGACTCCGGGCACTTCATGGGCTGGCCCCCGATGTACCTCTCGGTCCCGGACCCGGCTGGCTTCGTCTTCACGCAGTCGTTCCAGTCGATCGGGCTGGGGCTCTCGTCCGCGATCGGGGCGGCGGTCGCCCAGCCGGACCGCCTCGCCGTGGCCTGCCTCGGGGACGGCGGTGCGATGATGGCGGCCGGGGAGTTCGAGACGATCGTTCGCCTCGGGCTTCCGATGCTCGTGGTCGTCTACAACGACGCGGCGTACGGGGCGGAGGTGCACCACTTCGGCCCGCAGGGCCACCCGGTGGACCTCGTCCGCTACCCGGATCCAGATCTGGCCGGGCTCGCCCGGGGACTGGGAGCCGAGGCCGCGACCGTTCGGTCCCTCGACGACATGAGCGTGGTCGACGCATGGCTCGAGCGGCGCGACGGTCCGCTCGTGCTCGACGTCAAGATCGTCCCCGACGTCGTGGCGGAGTGGCTCGAGGAGGCCTTCCGCTCGCACTGACCGCCACGGCGAGGGACCGGGGCGGTCAGGGCATCCCCTGGTGATGCTCCCGGACCCGTTGGGCCTCGGCGGGGGTGCTGGGTCCGTTGGTGCTGCTTGGCCGCCGCAGCTCTCGCCGGATCCTGCGCAGCTCGGGTCTCGTGAACGTGCAGGGAACGGCGGCGGGGTCGATCCCGTAGAGATCGGCGGCGTTCAGCCCGAGGATCTTGCGCTTGATCCTCTTGGTGAGAGCGGGATAGTCGAAGCGCTCCTGGTACTCCTCGCTGATGTGGAACGAGCGCAAGGCCTGGATCTGATCCTGTGGGGAGCCGTACCAGATCGAATCCGTGCCCCACAGGAGGTTGTCCTCGCCGACGTGCTTCAGAAGCTTGCCCAGCACGTGGGCGGCCTGGTCCGGGTAGCGCATCACGTACCACCAGGTCGACCCGAGCTCCGCGTACACGTTGCTGCCGGGCCGGATCCCGTTTCGCTTGAGGGAAGCGATCAGCCTGTTGACGCCCACGCCCGCCGTCCTGCGGGTGAAGGGGCCTTCAGAGATCCCGGCCTCGAACCCCGAGTGGTACACGATGAAGGCGACGTCGGGATGGGCCCGGGCCGCCGCCCCCACGTCGATCGGCGAGGCCAGGGCGCTTCCGCCGCTGAGACCCTTGTGCACGGCGATCCGGGGCACGCCGAGCTCGACGGCCTTCCTGATGAACGGGGCCCCCACCGTCGCCAGGCTCGGATCGCCGTCGTCGAGGCGCCACCCGCTCCCCGAGCGCTCGTAGACGTCCGGGAAGTGCGTGAACACCTTCCACGCGGCGATGGGGTAGGGCCCCGCTGCCTCCTCCATCGCGTCGAGGTTGGCGGCGAGCGGCCCGACGTTCGGAAGCACCAGCGCGTGGAGGAGGACCCGCTCGTCACGGCAGAGGCCCTCGGCGACCCGCCGGGCCTCTTCCATGATCTCCGGGGAGAGGGGGCTCCCGGCCGGGGCGATGGGGAGGCCGGCGAGCGCCACCATGCTCGTGTCGCTCCTGAGGAAGAACTCCTCCATGAAGTGCTCCATGGAGAAGCAGGCTCTCGGGTCGTCCTCGCCGCAGGCTACCTGGGGGAAGCCGTCGCCCCAGAACGGCTCCCAGCGCGTGGCGGGGTCGAGGTCGTACTCGAGCAGGTGGCCCTGGACGTCGAAGACGAACTCCTCGCCCTCGACGGTTTCCTCCGCGAGGAAGGCGTCCTCGGCGGCTTCGTCGGGGATGCGGTAGCGGCCTCCCGGATCGCGCCGCTCGACCGTTCGCATCCGATCGCGGGTGCACGCATCGAGCGCGAAGAGCATCGCGGCCGCACCCATCGAGGAGCGCAGGAACTCGCGACGGCTGATCGCCAGGCGACCGGCGTGTCGCTCCGAGGACGCCCGGGTGCGTCTGATCGTCTCTCGCAGGACCTGGGGCAGCGGCTCCGGATCGTACTCGGCGTTCGAGCACGGACCCAGCTTGATCGGCAGCCCGAGGTCCTCGTCGTCACACGCCATGGCGATCCCCCGAGAGGTAGACGCTCCAGGGTGCGGGGTGGTTCACGCAGCTAAGGTGGGCTCGAGATGGCGATCGGGGATCTCGCGGCCGAGCAGTTCTGCTACCTCACCTCCATCGGACGCGTCACGGGCCGCCCGCACACCATCGAGATCTGGTTCGCGCTCGACGGGAGGACGCTCTACCTCCTGTCGGGGGGCGGGCGGGCCTCCGATTGGGTGCGGAACCTGGAGCGAACGCCCGACGTGACGGTTCGGTTGGGGGACAGGACCTTCCCCGGCCGCGCCCGGGTGGTCACGGACGCCGAGGAGGACGAGCGAGCTCGCCGCCTCGTCCACGA
>DASUTW010000185.1:0-7815 GCA_036374395.1 Actinomycetota bacterium | reverse complement strand
CGCGCGCGCCGCCCCCACCCGCTAGGCTTCCCCGCGTGACCGTCCCCCCGCACGTCTCGCTCATCACGCTCGGGGCCGCGGACGTTGCCCGCGCCACCCACTTCTACGAGGCGCTCGGCTGGCGCCGCTCCTCGGCCTCCGCCGAGGGAGAGGTCTCCTTCTTCCACACCCGCGGGGCGATCGTCGGCGTCTACGACGAGGGGATGCTCGCGGACGACGTCGGGCTGGGTGGGGAGCGGCCCTCGCGCTTCCGGGGCGTCACCCTGGCCATCAACGTGCCGAGCGAGGCGGAGGTGGACGCGGCGCTGGAAGCGGCGCGGGACGCAGGCGCCGCGGTCGCCGATGCCGGGCGGACGCCGTGGGGGGGGTACGTGGGCTACTTCACGGACCCCGACGGCCACGTCTGGGAGGTCGCCCACAACCCCACCTTCCCGCTCGGGGAGGACGGCTCGATCACGATCCCCGAGTAGCCGCTCGGAGCTCGGCGAACCGCTCGATCAGGTCCGGCGGCTGATAGTGGGCGTTGAGGCCGCTGGGGTTCGGCAGCACCCAGACCTTCGCCCCGCCGAAGCGCTCCTCCTGCTCCCCGATCACCGCCTTCGGCCTCTCCAGCGCCGTCCGGTAGGCGCCGATCCCGAGGAACGCCACCCATCGCGGCCCCCAGCGCTCGACCTTCGCCCGCAGCCGCACCGCGCCCTCGCGCAGCTCCTCCTTCGAGAGCTCCTTCGCTCCCGCCGTGGCCCGCTCCACCAGGTTCGTGATCCCCAGCCCCAGCTCGAGCAGGTCTTCCTCCTCGTGCGGCGACAGCACGCGAGGCGTGAACCGCGAACCGGCCAGCGCCTTCCAGAGACGGTTTCCCGGCCTGGCGAAGTGGTGCCCGACCGCGCCCGAGTAGAGGCCCGGGTTGAACCCCACGAACAGCACCAAGAGGCCCGGCCCGATCACGTCCGGCACCGTCCTGCCGGCCGCCCCCGCGACCTCCTCCTTGGTGGGGCGCCGCCCCAGGTCCTCGCGCGTCATCCCCGGCAGGCTACCGGCTGACGCGACCGGGGTATCCTCGAAGGTGAGCGACTTGAGGAGAGCGATGACCGAGCAGCTGGAGACCTCGGGCGGGACCATCCGATACGTCCCGCTCACCCGCGCCGCCGACGAGACCGTCCTCGAGCGGCTCCCGTACGTGATCCGTGTCTTCCTGGAGAACGCGCTGCGGAAGCAGGGCGAGGGAACGGAGGCCGAGCACGTCGAGGCCCTGGCGGGGTGGCCCGAGGCCGCCCGCCGCGAGATCCCCTTCTTCCCCGGCCGCGTCGTCCTCCAGGACTTCACCGGCGTGCCGGTCGTGGCCGACCTGGCCGCCATGCGAGCGGCCGTCGCCCGGCTCGGGGGCGACCCCTCGCGCGTCAACCCCCGCATCCCGGGCGACCTGGTGATCGACCACTCGGTGATCGTGGACGTCTTCCGCTCGCCCCAGGCCTTCGCCCGCAACGTCGAGATGGAGTACGAGCGGAACGGCGAGCGCTACGCGTTCCTCCGTTGGGCCCAACAGGCGTTCGACCGCTTCAGCGTGGTGCCGCCGGGGGCGGGGATCGTTCACCAGGTGAACCTCGAGTACCTGGGGACGGTCGTGATGACCTCGGACGACGTGGCCTATCCCGACACGCTCGTGGGCACCGACTCGCACACGACGATGATCGGCGGGCTCGGCGTGCTCGGGTGGGGCGTGGGCGGGATCGAGGCCGAGGCCGCCCTCGTCGGCGAGCCCGTCACCCTCCTCACGCCCGAGGTCGTCGGGTTCCGGCTGACCGGCGAGCTGCAGGACGGGATCACCGCCACCGACTTCGTGCTGGCCGTCACCGAGATGCTGCGCCGCCACGGCGTCGTGGGGAAGTTCGTCGAGTTCTTCGGGCCGGGCATCCGCACGCTGACCGTCCCCGATCGCGCCACGATCTCGAACATGTCGCCCGAGTACGGCGCCACCGAGGGCATCTTCCCCGTGGACGACCAGACGCTGGCCTACCTCCGAGGCACGGGACGAGACGAGGCGCAGATCGATCTCGTGGAGCGGTACACGAAGGAGCAGGGGCTGTTCCACCAGCCCGACGATCCCCAGGCCACCTACTCGGAACTGCTCGAGCTCGATCTCTCGTCGCTGGAGCCCTCGCTGGCGGGCCCCAAGCGGCCCCAGGACCGCGTGGGGTTGGGCGAGGTCAAGGCCGCCTTCCGGGCGGAGCTCGCGGAGCAGCGAGCGCCGGCCCTGGCCGGCGGCCAGGCTCGCGGCGAGTCCCCCGCCGAGCACGTGGAGGCCGAGCCCGAGCCCGAGATCAAGCGGGTCCAGGTCCAGATGGAGGAGGGAGCCGAGGAGCTCGCCGACGGCTCGATCGTGATCTCGGCCATCACCTCGTGCACGAACACCTCGAACCCCAGCGTGATGGTGGGGGCAGGGCTCCTGGCTCGGAACGCCGTCGAGCGGGGTCTCACGGTGAGCCCCACCGTGAAGACGTCGCTGGCCCCGGGCTCTCCCGTCGTCATGGACTACCTGCGGAACGCGGGCCTCGTCGAGCCGCTGGAGCAGCTCGGCTTCGGGCTCGTGGGCTTCGGGTGCACGACCTGCATCGGGAACTCGGGACCGCTGCCCGACGCCGTGGCCGAGGCGATCGACGAGCACGGGATCACGGGCGTGGCCGTCCTCTCGGGCAACCGCAACTTCGAGGGGCGCATCCACCCCCAGGTCCGGATGTCGTTCCTGGGCTCGCCCCCGCTCTGCGTGGCGTACGCGCTGGCGGGCTCGGCCGACGTCGACCTCACCGAGGACCCCCTCGGCCTGGACCGCGACGGCAACCCCGTCTACCTCCGCGACATCTGGCCCGGCATCGAGGAGATCACCCGGGTCGTCAATGAGGCGATGGACCCGCAGGCGTACCGGACGCGCTACGGCGAGATCTTCAGCGGGGACGAGCGCTGGCTGTCGCTGTCGGTGCCGGAGGGCGACCTCTACGAATGGGACCCGGATTCCACGTACATCACCGAGCCGCCCTTCGTACAGGACATCGGGCTGGAGCCCGAGCCGGTCGAGGACATCACCGGCGCTCGCGTGCTGGTGAGCGTGGGCGAGACGGTGACGACCGACCACATCTCACCCGCGGGCTCGATCCCTGCGAACTCGCCGGCCGGAGAGTGGCTCCAGGAACGCGGCGTACCGCGGCTGGGGCTCCACTCCTACGGCGCGCGCCGCGGCCACCACGAGGTGATGGTCCGCGGGACGTTCGGGAACATCCGGCTCCGCAACCGGATCGCGCCGGGCACCGAGGGGGGCGTCACGATCCACCTTCCCAGCGGCGAGGAGACGAGCATCTACGAGGCGGCCATCCGCTACCGTGAGGAGGGCACGCCCCTGCTCGTGCTTGCCGGCCACGAGTACGGAGCCGGCTCCAGCCGCGACTGGGCGGCCAAGGGGACGCAGCTCCTGGGGATCCGTGCGGTGATCGCGCAGTCGTTCGAGCGGATCCACCGATCGAACCTGGCGCAGATGGGCGTCCTGCCGCTCCAGTTCCACGACGGCGAGTCGCGCGAGTCGCTCGGCCTCGATGGGACCGAGGTCTACGACATCGAGGGTGTGTCCGACGTCACCCCCGGCGCGACGCTGGACGTCGTGGCCCGGAAGGAGGACGGGAGCGAGGTCCGGTTCCAGGCCCGCTGCCGTCTCGACACCCCCACCGAGGTCCGGTACTACCGGGACGGCGGCATCCTCCCCGCCGTCGTCCGCGAGCTGGCGAAGAGCTAGGAGACCACTCGGGCGATCGCGGCACGGAAGCGCTCGAAGTCGTCCAGTCGGGTCCGCAGGATCTCCGCCACCCGGGCGTCGTCCACTCGTTGGTAGCCGTGGACGAGGAGGTTCCGGAACCGCGCCATGTCCTGGAGGTCGGCAGCCAGGTCCTCCTCGATGAAGCTCACATCCCCCAGGACGGCGAACGCCTCGGCGAAGCTGTCGGGAGAACGCAAACCTTCGGAGGCGATCACGTGTTCCGCGACGTCGATGCAGGTCCCGATCGCTACGATGAAGCGATACTTGGCGGCCGCCAGAGCGGTCTCATCTCCTGGTAGGGCCTCGGAGTCCCTCAGCTTGGCCAGCTCGTCCGTCTCCGCCTGGAGCCTTTCGAGCAGCGCGAGCACCCGGCCGACGTCGACCATCAGCGCTCGCCCGCGGCGCGCCGGAGGAGTGCGCGGGCCAGCGGCTCCGCGTGGATCTGGAAGTCGAGGAACTCTCGGTGCCGCCGGCTCTCGAACTCCACCCGCGCTGGCTCGTCCTTCGAGTAGATGACCTGCCGCGTCGAGATCGCCCTGCCGACGAGGGGAAGCGGAGCGTCGTTGAGGAGGACGACCTCGATCCTGCCCAGTCCAGAAGCCTCCGACAAACGTCGCGCCAGACGGAGCGAGGTCTCCAGGCGCTCGTCCTCCGGCACGGTCTCATCGAGCATGACGGCCACATCCACGTCGCTCCGCGGATGGGCCTGGCCGGTGGCCTGCGATCCGAACAGGTAGGCGAAGACCACCGGCTCGTCCTCCAAGACGCCCGGCGCCGCCTCCCGAAGGTGCTCCACGACGCTCATGCTCGGGATGCTACACGCCTGGACGGACGCCCCTGTCGACCACGTGCTCCAGGGGACAGAGCCTCCTACAGAACGTGGATGCCATCTACCTCAATTGAGAACAGCCCTGGAGCGAACTCTGTGAGGGTCAATTCGAGGGTCAGGTCTGACCGCCCTTCCTCCTCCGTCCACAGTGGGATGTGCACGTTGTAGATCCGAGACTCGCTCTCGACTTCCACGACATCGATCTCCTCCCAGGCTTCTTCAGGGGGCCGAGCAAGCTTCCGTCCGTAGGCCTCAACGCTCGCTCGAAGCTCTGATGCGGTTAGCCGACGGCCCCGCGTCATGGATTCGAGAGTCTCGAACTCGCCACGAACGATCAGGTCAACGACTGTGCGGACAGTCGCCATCAACGCTTCCATCTCAGCTCCCGATCGATAGTTACACAGTCATCGTCCCATGCGCGAAGGGAGTTCGGTTCCGTGGCCGCCTGCGGGGTAGGCTCGCCTCGGAGGTGGTTCGGCCGTGGCGGAGAACCTGACGCGGAAGATCCTCGGGCAGCACCTGGCGGACGGCGAGATGACGCCCGGCCAGCCGATCCGGTTCTCGATCGATCAGGTCCTGCTCCAGGACGCGACCGGGACGATGGCCTGGATGGAGTTCGAGCAGCTCGGGGCCGACCGCGTCCACCCTCCCACCGTGGTCCAGTACGTGGACCACAACATGATCCAGCTCGACCACAAGAACCCCGACGACCACTTCTTCCTCCAGACGTGCGCGATGCGATACGGCGCGTGGTTCTCGAGGCCCGGGAACGGGATCTCGCACTACGTGCACCTCGAGCGGTTCGACGTGCCGGGCCAGACGATGATCGGCTCCGACTCCCACACCACGACCGGCGGAGCGATGGGGATGTTCGCGCTCGGAGTGGGCGGGATGGACGCGGCCGTGGTGATGGCCGGCCATCCGTTCGAGCTGGCGATGCCTTCGGTCGTCCGCGTGGTGCTGGAGAACGAGCTCTCGCCATGGGTGTCGGCCAAGGACGTCATCCTGGAGATGCTGCGGCGCCTCTCGGTGAAGGGCGGCGTGGGGAAGGCGTTCGAGTTCGCGGGACCCGGGGTGGACACGCTCTCGGTCCCCGAGCGGGCCACGATCTGCAACATGATCCTCGAGCTCGGCGCGACCGGGGGCCTCTTCCCCTCCGATCGCCACACGAAGGACTGGCTGACCGCGCAGGAGCGGGCCGACGACTTCGTAGAGCTCCAGGCCGACGATGGCGCGAGCTACGACGAGGAGATGGTGATCGACCTCGCCCGGCTCGAGCCGCTGATCGCCTTGCCCTCGAACCCCGACAACGTCGTCCCGGTGCGCGAGGTGGCGGGCACGAAGGTGGCCCAGGTCTGCGTGGGCTCCAGCGTCAACTCCAGCTACGAGGACCTGGCGATCCCGGCCGCGATCGTCAAGGAGGGCGGCGTCGACGAGTGGCTCGACATGACGGTGAGCCCGGGCTCCCGGCAGATCCTCGACACGATCTCGCGGACGGGCGTGCTCGCCGGCTACATCGCGGCAGGTGCGCGGCTGCTCGAGCCCGCGTGCGGGCCCTGCGTGGGGATGGGGCAGGCCCCGCCGAGCGACCAGCCGAGCGTCCGGACGATGAACCGCAACTTCCCGGGCCGCTCGGGCACCGTGGACGACCGCGTGTACCTGGCGTCGCCGGCGGTGGCCGGCGCCACGGCGCTCCGCGGCGTGATCACCGACCCCCGCGACCTGGGGATGGACCCTCCGAAGATCGACGAGCCCCCCATGGTCGTGGACGACCGCATGCTGATCCCCCCTCAACCCGAGGAGGAGCGGGCGAAGGTCGAGATCTGGCGGGGCCCGAACATCGTGCCGCCGCCGCTCCCGCCCGACCTTCCGGTTGCGCTCGAGGGCCGCGTCCTGATCGTGCTCGGCGACAACATCTCGACCGGGTCACTCTCGCCCGACGGGGTGATCGTCATGGGCGAGCGGTCGAACATCGCCAGGATCGCCGAGTACACGCTCCAGAAAGAAGATCCGACGTTCGTGGCGCGAGCGCGGGAGTGGGGAGGCGGGTTCATCGTTGCGGGCGACAGCTACGGCCAGGGGTCGAGCCGGGAGCACGCCGCGCTCGCGCCACTCGAGCTCGGCGTGCGCGCCGTCTTCGCCACCGGGATCCACCGGATCCACCGGAAGAACCTGATCAACGTGGGGATCCTCCCCCTGCTGATCGACGAAGACCTGCAGAAGACGGCCCAGCAGGGGCAGGTCTGGCGCCTACCTCGGGTCCGCGAGGAACTCGCCTGGGGGGAGATCACGGTCGAGGCCGAGGGCCGGCAACACATCGCCCGCGCTCCCCTCTCGCCCAGTGAGCGGGATATCCTCCTGGCCGGCGGATTGATCCGCTACCTGAAGGAGCAGGCCTGAGCCAGACGAGGAAGGGACCGCTGGAGCGCGCGGACGCCCCCGTCCGCGAGGTCACGCGCACCGACATCGAGGCGGCCCACGAGCGGATCCGCGGGTTCGTGCGACGGACCCCGGTCTTCGAGCCCGGCACCGGGTCGTTCGGGATCGACGATCCCCTCGTCCTCAAGCTCGAGCAGCTCCAGCACACGGGCTCGTTCAAGCCCCGCGGGGCCTTCAACCGGATCCTGGCGAACGAGGTCCCGAAGGCAGGAGTGATCGCGGCGAGCGGCGGCAACCACGGGCTCGGGGTGGCGTTCGCAGCCGCGCGGCTGGGGGTGGCCGCCGAGATCTTCATCCCCGACACCTCGCCGGAGACCAAGATCGAGGGGATCCGAGAGCTCGGCGCGACGGTGCACGTGGTGCCCGGCTACTACGCGGAGGCATTGGAGGCCAGCCGTTCCCGGGCCGAGGAGACGGGCGCGCTCGTTGTGCACGCCTACGACCAGCCCGAGGTCGTGGCGGGGCAGGGGACGATCGGGCTCGAGCTGGCGGAGCAGGCGCCCGATCTCGACTCGGTGCTCGTCGCGGTGGGAGGCGGGGGGCTGATCGGCGGCGTCTGCACCTGGTTCGGCAACGACGTCCGCGTGATCGGGGTGGAGCCGGAGCGTTGCCCCACGCTCCACACGGCGCGGGAGGTGGGCGAGCCGGTGGACGTCGAGGTGGGAGGCGTCGCCGCCGACGCGCTCGGGGCGGCTCGCGCCGGGCGGCACGGCTTCGAGGCCGCGCGGCGATACGTCGAACGGGTGGT
>DASUTW010000184.1:0-3831 GCA_036374395.1 Actinomycetota bacterium | reverse complement strand
CGCGTGGCCACGCGCGGCGAGAGGAGCCGGCCGACCCCTCCGATCAGCACGTCCACCAGGATCGCCAGCGCCGCGACGAGGACCGCTCCCGCGAAGATCTGGGCGAGGTCCCGAACCGCGAAGCCGTCGATGATGTAGCGGCCCAGCCCTCCACCGGCCACCACGGCGCCGAGCGTGGCGGTGGCCACGACCTGGACTGCCGCCGTCCGAAGGCCCGCCACGATCAGGGGCATCCCGAGAGGAATCTCGACCCGGAAGAGGATCCCCCACTCGGACATGCCCATCCCTCGGGCCGCCTCCAGCGTGTCGTCGTCCACGCTCTGGATGCCGACGTAGGCGTTCGTGAGGATCGGCGGGATCGCCAGGAGGACGAGCGCCAGGATGATCGCGGGCCGCAGAGCGGGGGGGCTCGAGAGCCCCACGCCCAGCCACAGCGCGAAGAGGAACAGCAGCCCGAAGGAGGGGATCGCCCTCCCGAGGTTGGTGACCGAGACCACGACCCGCTCCAGCCGCCGCCGATGCCCGATGTACATCGCCAGCGGCAGGGCGAGCGCCGTCGCGATCGCCACCGAGACGCCCGACATCACAACGTGCTCCAGGAGCCTGTTGGGGATCCCGAAGTCCCCGCTCCAGTTGGCCGCGTCGGTGAACCAGTCCACGACCTGGCCGAAGAACCCGGGCTCGGTCACGTGGCGATCACCCGATCCCCGGCGCGCCGGCTCCAGGGCGTGATCCATCGCTGGCCGGCGAACAGCAGGAGGTCGACCGCGACGGCAAGCGCCACCGACAGCCCGACGCCGAGCACCACGGCGAGCTCCGGGTAGAGGCGTCGGAACCCGCCCAGCATCAGCGCTCCGAGGCCGCCCTGGCCGATCAGCGCGGTGACGGTGACGAGCCCGATCGTGGTCACGGTCGCGATGCGGAGGCCGGCTACCACCGCGGGCAGCGCGAGGGGGAGCTCGATCCTCCACAGGAGCTGGCGGTCCGTGTATCCCATCCCGAGCGCCGCCTCTCGGACCTCGGGCGGCACGGCCCGGAGACCGGTCACGATGTTCCGGATCAGAATGAGGAGCGTGTACGACACGAGGCCTATCTCAGCCGTGAGCGTGCTGAGGCCGGTGAAGGGGGTCAGGAAGGCGAAGAGGGCGAGGCTCGGGATCGTGTAGAGGGTGCCGGTGAGCCACGCGATCGGGGGATAGAGCCTGCGGCGACGATAGGCCAGCACCGCCAGCGGGAACGAGATCGCCAGCCCGATCACCACGGCCAGGAACGTGAGCCAGAGGTGCTGCACGGCCTGGTCCACGATGAGGTCACCGTTCCGGCCCACCCAGTCCCAGTCCCAGAAGGGACGGCCCGTCACGCGATCAGCTCCCTGGTGAGCTTCTCCAGCGTCAGGACGCCTCGGTAGCGGCCGCCGTCCGTGACGACCACCGCCACGTTCGTCCGGGACGTGACGATCGTGTCCAGGGCCTCCCTGAGGGAGCTCCGGTCGGTCACGGTCGCGCTGAAGCGGCGGGGAGGGTACTGGCCCACCGAGGTCATCCCCTCGAGGCATCCGGGATCGACCCAGCCCAGCAGCCGCCCCTCCTCGATCACAGAGGCCCATCCGACGCCCGAGCGCTCCATCTCGGCGAGCGCGGTGGGCACGTCGTCGGTGGGGGCGACCATCGGCCCCTCCTCCACCTCGATGTCGGCCACCTTGATCAGCGACAGCCGCTTCAGCCCCCGCTCCAGCCCCACGAACTCCTTCACGAACTCGCTGGCGGGCTCGGACAGGATCGCCTCGGGGGCGTCGTACTGCTCGACCACGGCCCCGATGTTGAGGATGGCGATGCGGTCGGCCATCTTGATCGCCTCGTCCACGTCGTGGGTGACGAACACGATGGTCTTCTTCAGCTCGCGCTGGATCTCCAGGAACTGGTCCTGGAGTCGCTCGCGGATGATGGGGTCCACGGCGCCGAACGGCTCGTCCATCAGCATCACCGGGGGGTCCGCGGCCAGTCCCCGGGCGACGCCGACCCGCTGGCGCTGGCCGCCGGAGAGCTCGCCCGGGTAGCGGTCGAGCAGCCCGGGATCGAGGCGGAGCATCTCGGCGAGCTCGTTGATGCGGGCCTGGATCCTCTGGCGATCCCATCCCAGCAGATCGGGCACCGTGGCGATGTTCTGGCGAATCGTTCGATGGGGGAGCAGACCGATCGACTGGATCACGTACCCCATGCCACGCCGCAGCTCCACGGGGTCCTGGTCGAGGACGTTGCGTCCGTTGACGACGATCTCGCCAGAGGTGGGCTCGATGAGCCGGTTGATCATCTTCAGCGTGGTCGTCTTCCCGCAGCCCGACGGGCCGACGAGGACGACGATCTGGCCGTCCTCGATCTCCAGCGAAAGATTGTCGACCGCGGGGGCCGAGCCGTCGTAGACCTTCGACACGTGGCGGAGCGTGATCACGGGTCTCTCCTACGGTTCAGGAACGCCGCGCAGCGGCCAGCTGCTTCCCGGCCCGATAGGAGGAACGCACGAGAGGGCCCGACTCCACGTGGGCGAACCCGAGCCGACGGCCTACCCGGGCGTGCTCCTCGAACTCCTCGGGGGTTACCCAGCGATCGACGGGGAGATGGAACGTCGTCGGCCGGAGGTACTGGCCTATCGTCATGAGATCGACGCGCGCGTCACGCAGGTCGCGAAGGGCGCCCTCGACCTCCTCGGGGCGCTCGCCCATCCCCAGGATCAGGTTCGACTTCGTCACCTGACCCGGGCGGAGCTCCTCGGCGAGCCGAAGGGCGTCGAGCGTTCGGTCGTAATCGAACCCGGGACGGATGCGGTCGTGGAGACGCCGTACGGTCTCGAGGTTGTGAGCGAAGACGTCGGGCTCCTCGGCGATCACGGTCGCGATCTGCTCGCGGTGGGCCCTGAAGTCGGGCGGGAGGATCTCGATGCCGCACCCCGGGACGGTCTCGCGGACGGCGCGGATGCAGGCCGCCCAGATGCTCGCCCCGCCATCGGGGAGGTCGTCGCGCGCCACCCCAGTGAGGACGACGTGGTTGAGCCCCATCGCGGAGACGGCCTCCGCGATGCGGGAGGGCTCTTCCTCGTCCACCGGAGCAGGCCTCCCGGTCTGGATGTCGCAAAAGCCGCAGCGACGGGTGCAGGTGTTCCCGAGGATCAGGAAGGTGGCCTCGCGCTGCTCCCAGCACTCGAAGATGTTTGGGCAGCCGGCCTCCTCGCAGACGGTGTTGAGCGAGAGGCCCTCCATGAGCCCCTTCAGGTCGCGGTAGTTCGGGCCGGTGCGGAGGTGGGCCCGCATCCAGGAAGGCTTGCGCTGAGGGACGACCTGCTGCGCGCAGCCGACCGAGTGCACGGTGTGAGTATCTGGGGCGCCCACCTCCGCGATCGGGAGGTGAAGCCGCTTGCGCCGCGGGTTCTTGTCTCGACTGGGGTCGCGGAACCGCATCGAGGGCCAGTCTAGCCGGTCAACCCCCCGACCGAGAGGCCCGCTCGATGTCCGACTCGGCCAGGCGCTTCACGTTCGCGAGGCTCCGCTCCATCATGCTGCGCAGGAAGCTTGCCTTCGACTCGTCCAGCTCCGGAACGTCGGTCAGGACCGTGAGCAACGTTCTGCCGGGCCCGTCGTCCTGGAACGCTGCTCGTCCGCGCATCTCCATGTTGGCGTCGCGGATGTGGAATCCGACCGAGCGCTCCGGTTCCCACTCCACGACCTCCATCTCGCCCTCGACGGGGTCGCCCCAGCGGACGTTCCTCCGACGGATCCTCGTGCCCAGCGTCATCGGGCCCTCGGAGATCTGCTCGAGCTCCATGTCCGGGTCCCACCGG
>DASUTW010000183.1:0-2034 GCA_036374395.1 Actinomycetota bacterium | reverse complement strand
TCGGCCAGCTCCTTCCCCAGCCTGGCCAAGATCCCGTCCACATCGGCCCCCTCGTCGGGGATCTCCACCAGGACCTCGATCTCGTCCCGGATCCCCTCCGCCGTGTAGAGGTGGATCTGGAACTCGTCGATCTCGGGGATCTCGCGGACGATCGCCTCAACCGCCCGCGGGTAGACGTTCGTCCCGCGGACCAGCTTCATGTCGTCCACGCGCCCCCGGATGCCGCCGTCGTAGAGGTCGAAGGTCCGCCCGCACGAGCACGCCGAGGCCGGCACCTTCACCACGAGGTCACGGGTCCGGTACCGCAGCACCGGGATGAACCCCCGGCCGAACGAGGTCACTACCCGCTCTCCCTGCTCCCCGTAGTCCACCGGCTCTCCGGTCTGTGGGTCGATGACCTCCTCGACGTAGTGGTCCTCGATGATGTGGGTCCCGCCGGGCTGGGCCTCGCACTCGAAGATCATGATTGTGCCCAGCTCGGTCATCCCGGCGGTGTCGCCGGCCTTCGCCCCCCACTGCTCCTCGATCAACTTCTTCGTGGCGGGGATCGAGCCGGCGGGCTCGCCGGAGAGGATCAGCCGCTGCACCGGCCCGCTCGCCAGGTCGATCCCCAGCGCCCGGGCCTCCTGGGCCATCCGCAGGGCGTACGTCGGGGTGGAGGCCACCACCGTCGCCCCCATCTCCTCGATCGTCCGGACCCGCTGCTCGGTGGTCATCGCGCCGCCGGGCAGCGTGAGGCAGCCCATCTTCTCGCCCGCGTAGTGGAGACCCCAGAAGCCGATGAAGGTCGCGTAGCCGAACGCCACGAACATGCGGTCGGTGGGCCGCACCCCGAAGCCCCACAGCCCGTAGCACCACATCTCCGCGATCCATTCCCAGTCCTTCATCGAGTCGAGCACGCGGATCGGCGTGCGGCCGGTCGTCCCGGAGGTCATGTGGTAGCGGATCGCGGCCTCCTCGGGCGCCGAGAGGATCGGGCCGAAGGGGGGCTGGTCGAGCTGGCCCTGCATCCACTCGTCGCGGGTGAAGAAGGGGACCCGGCGGAGGTCGTCGAGGCTCTGGATCGAGTCCGCGGTCACCCCCGCGTCGGAGAGCCGCTTGGCGTGGAAGGGAACCTGGGCGCCCGCCCACGCCACGAGGTTCCGGAGCTTCCGAACCTGCAGCGCCTCGAGCTCCTCTCGGGGCATCGTCTCGTGACGGGGGTTCCAGTACGGCGTGTCCTTCATCTGCACCCTCCCCGGCTCGGTCGGCGACATCCTACCGACGGGCCCTGCGAGCGTGCGAGCGAGAGCAGGCCCCCCGCCGACCGCGGCGCCTCGAGCGGAGCCTGAGCCCCCGGGTGTGGGGTAGGCTTCTCCTCGTCGAAGGGAGGCCCTCTTGTCGCTGCTCGAGCGCTCTCGCATGTTCGTGCACCAGAAGCCCAAGCTGATCGAGCTCACGAACGAGTACGCGATCCTGGGCGAGGACGGGGAGCAGATCGGCTTCATCCGCCAGGAGGGTCAGTCGAAGGCGAGGAAAGTGCTGCGCTTCGTCTCCTCGCTCGACCAGTACCTGACGCACACCTACGCGATGTACGACGCCGACGGCACGAAGGTGCTCGAGCTCACGCGTCCCCGCAAGCTCCTGAAGTCGAGGTTCCTGGTCAGCGACGGAGCCGGACTGCCCGTCGGCACGGTGGTGCAGGAGAACGTGGTGGGGAGGAAGCGCTTCCGGCTGCTGGGCCAGTCCGGCGAGGAGCTGGGCTCGTTCCAGGCTGAGAACCTGATCTCGTGGGACTTCCAGATCCTCGACCCCGCCAGGGTCCCCGTGGGGCGTGTGACCAAGAAGTGGAAGGGCCTCGGGATCGAGGCGCTCACGACCGCCGACAACTACATGGTCGAGATCGACGATTCGGTGGAAGGGCCGTTCCGGATGCTGGCGGTGGCATCGGCGGCCAGCATCGACACTGCCCTGAAGCAGGACGCGCAGGGCTTCAACTGACGGGGCGATCCTCCTCGGGCCCTCGGCGCTTGGTCCCCATCCTCGCCACGGTGA